>CAJXPG010000133.1 GCA_913057925.1 uncultured Colwellia sp.
GAGATCTACACAGGGTAGATCGTCGGCAGCGTCAGATGTGTATAAGAGACAGTATCTATACTTATCAATACAATACAGTTTGAAATAAAGTTATACCTATAACTTCATTATGTTTGAATACTAGAAAATAACCATTACAAGTCGTAAATTGGTCTACACTTTCAGTGTTAAAATTATATTTTATCTCTAACAAGAATAAGGTAAAAACATGAAAAAAATAATATTACTATCCGCAGTAATCGCGGCAAGCTTATTAACTACAACATCGGCAAATGCTAATAACATGACCTTACGTATTTGCGAATACGTGCAAGCAAATGATAAAAGCCGTTTAAGGTCATTCTTAAAACAAAACAAACTTAAAATTCGTAATATTTATGATGGACTAGAATGTAATGGTGATAATTTACTGATTTTTGCCGCTAAATCGAAAGCCTTAGAAGTAGGTGAATTCATTATCGGGAAGTTGCCTGCCAAAAAAGTTAAAACTGAAATTGATAACCTAGCTAAACATTCTGCACATTTAGCTGAAGAAGCAAGAGATAGATAAGCTTCTGTTGGCAAAACTACTAAAGCACATTGGCTATTTACTATCTAGGCAATGTGCTTTTTTATTAAAGTATACTTTTCCCTGCGTAGATATGCGTCAAATTGCACAAGCAATAGCCAAACAAATAAAAAGTGCAAGTTTTTCGAAAAAAACGGTTGACGGATGGCAAGCAGATTAGCATAATACGCCGCACTTGCTACAGAGCAGGTTGGTAAAGGCTACATAGCTCAGCTGGTTAGAGCACATCACTCATAATGATGGGGTCCCAAGTTCAAATCTCGGTGTAGCCACCATTACTCTCTTATTAAATTCATATGAGCAACCAAGTCTCTCCATTGTTCACCTTTACATGTGGCGGAATTGGTAGTCGCGATGCTTATGTTAGGTTACTTTATTCAAGTAAAGCGGTTCCAGCTCTATTCTTTTAAATGTGAGAGTTCAAGTCTCTCCTCCCGCATCATTTAAAAATTCTAGTACACTCAAGGACTCAAGTAGCTAATCTGAGGGGTCAACTCCCTAACCGAAATATAAAATCAAATAATATCCGTTCAAGGTTTCTACAAAACCTGTTACAAGCCACAAGCATATTCGAGGGCTTTATTTTTGATAGTAGTGTTTAAGAAGGGGACTTTATTTACTGCTAACAAAGCTAAATTTCGAAAAGCTTTAACTACAGGTGATGGGTGACTAAAACTTGCATATAAACCATCCATTGTAGACATCATAAGTAAATTATCTTTTCGCCTTTTTTGCTCATAGCGAGCTAGAACCTTTTCATCGTGCCAAGCTTCTCCGTGAGCGATGGCATCTGCAATAACATGTTGCAGCGCAGCGACATCTTTAAAACCTAAATTAACGCCCTGCCCTGCCATGGGGTTAATAGTGTGGGCTGCATCACCGACTAATAAAACTCGTTTATGCTGATAGCTGTTGGCGTGACGTCTTGTTAACGGGAAGGCGCCTTTGTCTATCACTTTTATATCGCCAAGCTGTTGAGGAAAGTGTTTGAGAACTTCCATGCCTAACTGAGCGTTGGATAATCGTGATAATCGTGTAATTTCATCACGTTGGTGATACCAAACTAACGAGGCATAGCCGCCAAGTGAACTTTTCCCTGGCAGTGGCAAAAAAGCAACCGGGCCAGTTGGAGAAAATCTTTGCCAAGTGATATCTTGTTGAGCAAGTGAAGTTTCAACATTAATCAGCATGGCAGACTGTTGATAGTCCCAACCCGTTAGGCCAATACCAGACATTTGTCTTACCTTTGATTGTGCTCCATCAGCACCTATCACAAGTTTTGCTGTTATCTTTGTATTGGTCAGGGTTAAATTCGCTTTACCATCTTCCTGAGTTAACGAAATTAAACTATCAGGAGAAAAGCTGTGAACGTTATCGGTGATATCAATTTGTTGCCATAAAGCTAACTGAATTAAACGGTTTTCAACAATATCGCCTAAGTGCTCTTGCTTAATATCTTCGGCATTAAACTCAACATAAGCGCTATCATGTTCCCAAACCCCTAATCGTTTATATGGACTAGTGCGCCAATTTAATACTTGTTGCCATGCGCCAAGTTGCTTAAGTAGGTTTTGTGAAGCTAATGAAATTGCCGAAACTCGCAAATCTAATGGCTGTTCTAAAGAGAAACTTTTCGGAGCAAACTGTTCAACTAACGCTACCTTTAAGCCTAATTGAGCTAAAGAAAGTGCACTCGCTGCACCAACCATGCCGCCACCAATTACCACACAATCAAAATGTTCCATACTTTAAAATTCACAACAATTTAGAAATTGATGATCATTTTAACTAAGCACGCCATACTTTTCGATAGCTTTATCTGATATTGCAAAAATGAATTGTTTTGATAACCAGCTTACTGTACATATTAATTATTGCCATAAAGTAATAACCTCATAAACGACATAGATTTAAACAAAAGCTTTGTACAAAATAACTCAATATTACAAAGTCTTGCTGTATAAAAAGCTAAGTAAATCTCAATGTTGTTGGCTAGATGAAATAACCAAGCGAAACTAATAATTTCCTTAAGAACAGGCTCGTTAAACAAAGCTTGTCTTGAAATCAATATAAGATATAGTTATTACCTACCTAAGCTAACTCCTTAGTTTTTATATTAGTTTTAGGTGGTTATAGCGCTTAAAAAATTCACTGTTACTGTTAAGTGCTAATTTTGAAATGTCATTATTTAAACCATTGAAAAAGGAAGTCACCATGTCTGCAGCCCCTAATTTATCAAGCCATGAAGAAAAGCGCCTAAGTACAGATATTAATTTAGTTTATGATTTTACCGAAAAGCCAAACCGCACTCAGCTAAAAGCGAAAACAGATAGAGCTGTCGTGGCAAAATTAAAAGCAGATCTCATTTTACCAAACAATAAAATTTTAAGCGTAGATATAGATTTTGATAGTACAAGCGGATACCATAACAACACTATGTTGGTTATGGATGACTTTGGTGTTGAAATGCTAGTCACAGCCTTCGCGGTAAAATACGGTCAGCAATTTGCTGATAACATTAAACAAGCTTGGGTTGAAAAAAAACATCACGATGATCCTCGAAAACCCACTTACTTATTGGTTCAAAAGCCAAGTATTCATGATGGTATTCCGCAAGTTTTTGTCGCCTGTGGTGATAAAGAACATGATAACGGCAATAACATTACACCACAAAGCATCGTGTAAAAAACCACAGAAATATCGCCTACAGGCTAAGCTATGCATACTATTTGCTTTTGGCCTGATTTCCACTCCCATAGTGAGTTATGCGCAAACAGATAACTCACTAAGTTCACTGAGTAATATCAATAAAGTTATCCAAGATAAGCGAGGGTTCATTTGGATTTCTGGTCAGCATGGTTTAACCCGAGTTGATAGCAGCAGTACCATTAATTTTTCACTCAATAATCAACAATGGCCGCTGCCCTTCTCTTGGATACATGATGTTAATTTACTGGATGATAAGTTATTACTCGCCACGGAAACTGATGGTTTATGGCTTTTTAATACACTTAATGGCGCAGTAAAAAAACTAAATATTGAAACCCCCAAGCAAAGTTATTATAAAACGACGGTTTTTAAGAAAAACTACTACGTTTACGCGCCGGATAAGTTTTATAAATTTAACCCCAGTAATCAAGTAACCACGGTTATTGATCACAATATATCAATCAGCAAGCAGGCAAATACTGAATCACAATTGTATGTCGCTAACAACAAAGGCCTATTTAAGTTAGAGAACGAGCTATTAATCAAGGTTATTGACCAACCAATTACAGCTTTAAAAGCGCTACCCGATGCGGTAATAGCGATAACACCAGATAAAATCATTCGTCTCAATGACGAGGGAGACCAAACCAGCACCCTTCACCAAGAGGAGATTCATGGATTAACTAAAGCATTTGATAGTGATAGCTTTTTTACCATTAATAATCGTGGTGTTATCAAAAAGTACCATGCAGAGACACTTGCGCAACTTTCACACCATTATGGAAAAGCCAAAGCGGTGCATTACAGAACGGCCTTTCACGACGCCTCAGGGGTTTTATGGTTAAGCAGTAGCCATGGTTTACAACAATTAAGTGAAAGTTATGTCACAAACCATCCGGTTGTTTTTGACATTCCAATTAATGCCAATGAGATAACTCTTTTTGAAAACGATATTATCATTGGTAGTTATGGTGCAGGATTACAGAACTTTCTAGAACCCGTATTTGATTTGAAAATTAATGACAACTTCACTAAAAAAGGTTTAAAGGTATTTGATGTTTTAGCTGTGAATAATGTACTTTATATTGGTAGTTTAGATGGTTTGTGGCGTTTTGATAAGGACACTAAGCAACTAACGAAACTTGATGTTATTGGCAATAAATTAGTATTAAAACTCGAAATAAATAATAACCAGCTTTATATAGCTACCAATGATGATGGCCTTTATATTTATGATTTAACCTCAAAGGAAGTCATTAAGCATATTAATACCGATGATGGCCTAGCTAGCGCAGAAGTGATAGATGTATTGCCTTTAGATAATGACAAATTATGGCTAGCAACCAGTAGTCGTATCAGCTATTACCAAGAAGCCACAAACAAGGTAACGACTTTTGACACGCCAAATAAAAGTAAAATCATTTCCTTAGTTTTCGCTGATTCAAAAATATTTGCTTCTACCCTAGGGGACGGGATTCTAGTATTTAATCAACAGGGTGACTTACTCGCACAGCTTTCTAAAGGTCATAGTTTTACCGAAATGCTGCTGATTAATGATGAAATCTGGATCTCGGGTAAACCTGGCCTCTATCGTTTATCGCCAAAAAACTACCAGATAACAATGATTGAAAATACTCAACAATATTCGTTTGTTAGTAGTATGCTCGTTAAAAACAACACGCTTTATGCTATTCATTACAGCGGTGTTTTAGCGCTTAACTTATCTAAGCAAAAGCAATATAACCCCAAAGTAGTCATCAGTAAAACCACTATTTCAGGTCGCTCATACCTGCTCAATAAAACAATAAAGGTTGCTAGTGGTAATGATGTGATCACCCTGGATCTCGCTAGTTTAGATTATCGCCCAGGACTTAGGAAAAAATTTCAATATCGAATAAACAACAGTCAATGGCAGCAAATGAATAATAGCCAATTAACGCTGACCGGTCTTGCCTCTGGACATTATAGTATTGAAGTTATGGCGACTAATAGCCTAGGCCAGTGGAGTGATATAAAAGCGTACACCGAAATTGATGTCGCTTACCCTTGGTACTGGACCATTGAACTGCGCATTATTTATGGGGTTATTGCCCTAGCATTATTGCTCTTAACTGCATGGCTACTTTTGTTAAGAGCAAAGTCTATAAAACACATTCATAACTTACTGCAAGATGACATGAGTAACTGCGGTCGCGCCATGAAGGTTATTCAACGGAATCTGCATCTGGCGGCAGCATCATTAGCAAATAATGAAATATCGCAAAGTAAGCAATTAATCGAACAGAGTTTACTTGAAATTAAAAATAACGCGATAAGTGCTGAGCCTGATAACCTTGCCGGTAAAAAATTAGCTGATGCAATTGAGTTTTTTGTCGATCATGTAAAAGCTAAGTACCAAATTCAATTACAGTCAAGCTGTGACACTAATGTCGAACAGTTACCGTATGAATTAAAAGCCGATGTTTATAAGGTGATATTTGAAGCAATCATGTCAGCCACATTTAAAGGCGATGCAAATCGCTTTAAACTAACGCTAAAAGAAGTTAAAAATAAATTATGGCTAACAATCCATAGTGACGGTGTCAGTTTTGAACAACTTGAGAGCAAGGTTGATTTTGATTTAGCAAGTTACACCATCAGGCAAATTACCACCAAACATCAAGCTTCTCTTAACACCTTTGAAAATGATGATGGCAGTAGCCAACTTGTGATCAGTTTCCCTTTAATGCAACTCAACTAAGTCAGAAAAATTAGCGCGTTAGGTTTACGCTCAAGCCAAAAAACAAACACATTTACAACTTGTTGTCTTATTAATTCGAAATTAGTCATTAATTGGTATAAAATACGCCTCCTTTTATTAGTGCTGGGCTTTTATAAGCATTTTCCAGCACATCCTTGTGCGTGAAGAGTAAAGTAAATGAGTAAGAAGCTATATATCAAAACCTGGGGCTGTCAAATGAACGAGTATGACTCGCAAAAGATGGCAGAATTGTTAGACTCAACCCATGGTTTCTCATTGGCTGAAGAAGCTGAAGATGCTGATGTTATTTTACTTAACACCTGCTCTATTCGTGAAAAAGCACAAGAAAAAGTGTTTCATCAATTAGGTCGTTGGAAACGTTTAAAAGATACTAAACCAGATCTACTCATCGGCGTCGGTGGCTGTGTAGCTTCGCAAGAAGGTGATGCTATTCGTAAAAGAGCGCCTTTTGTTGATATGGTTTTTGGTCCACAAACACTGCACCGTTTGCCAGAAATGCTTAACCAATTGCAACGTTCAAGTAGCCCGATTGTTGACGTTAGCTTTCCAGAAATAGAGAAATTTGACCGTCTACCTGAGCCACAGGCTGATGGCGCCAGCGCCTTTGTTTCAATTATGGAAGGTTGTAGTAAATATTGTACTTTCTGTGTAGTACCTTATACCCGTGGTGAAGAAGTAAGTCGCCCACTTGATGACGTGTTATATGAAATAGCTCAGCTTGCTGAGCAAGGTGTACGTGAAGTAAACCTGCTTGGTCAAAACGTAAATGCCTACCGAGGCGAAATGCACGATGGCAGCATTTGTCGTTTTGCCGACTTAGTTCGTTTGGTTGCGACCATTGACGGTATCGACCGTATCCGTTACACCACCTCACACCCAGTCGAATTTACCGATGACATTATCGAAGCTTATGCTGATGTACCTGAACTAGTAAACCACTTGCACCTGCCAGTACAAAGTGGTTGTGACCGAATTTTAACGCAAATGAAACGCGGTCATACGGCACTTGAATATAAATCTCAAGTTCGCAAACTTAAAAAAGTACGTCCTGAATTAAGTATGTCATCAGACTTTATTATTGGTTTCCCTGGTGAGAGCGATGAAGACTTTATCGACACTATGAACTTAATTAAAGCCATTGATTTTGATATTAGCTTTAGCTTCATTTACAGTGCGCGCCCAGGTACTCCTGCAGCAGATTTACCAGACGATATTAGCGAAGATGTTAAGAAACAACGTCTGCAATTATTGCAAGATCGTATCAACCAACAAGCACTTCGTATTGCCAGACAAATGCTTAACACTGAGCAGCGCGTCCTTGTTGAAGGTCCTTCAAGAAAAAATCCAATGGAGCTGCGTGGTAAAACAGAGAATAACCGTACGGTAAACTTTGTTGCACCACATAGTGTTATTGGCCAGTTTGTTGATATAAAAATAACGGATGTCGTGGCTAACTCTTTACGTGGTGAACTCGTTCGAGAAGAAAAAGATATGGGTCTTCGTATCGCCCACTCTCCTGCAGACATTCTAGCGAACAATCATCACACGGCTAAGCCAAGTAATCTTGATGATTTAGGTGTTGGTACTTTTAACCCATAAGAGCAACTTACTGAAAACTCATTAAAAACGGCACTAATAAACCGGAACATGAAGCGGAACAAAATTTGACAACAACAAAGACAAAAACAGCTAACTTAACACGCGAAAACTTTAGTTTAACGCCAGTAGACAATCACAGACAAGCAAACCTATGTGGACCTATGGACGATAACTTAAAAACCATTGAACGTCGTTTAGGGGTTGAAATTAGCTATCGCGGCAATGACTTTACCATTGTTGGTGCGCCGAAAAACTCTTTGGCTGTTGTCAAAATATTGAAAGATCTTTACCTTGAAAGTCAAGAGGTTAAAGGTGAGAGCAAAATCATATCTGCCGAGATGGTGCATTTAGCCATACTTGAAGCAGACTGCCTTGAGCAAGAGCAAACTCAAACAACAAGCCAAGTATCCTCTGAGATTGGCGATCAGTTAGATAATAAATACCAAGAAATGGTTACCATCAAAACAAAGCGCGGTGTCGTTAAACCACGTAACGGTAACCAGCAATCTTATGTACAAAACATCATTACTAGCGATATTAGCTTCGGTATAGGTGTGGCTGGTACAGGTAAAACTTACCTAGCTGTGGCGTGTGCGGTAGATGCACTCGAGAGACAAGAAGTACGTCGCATTTTACTGACCAGACCTGCTGTTGAAGCAGGCGAAAAGCTAGGTTTTTTACCGGGCGATCTTTCTCAGAAAATAGATCCTTATTTAAGACCATTATACGATGCTTTATTTGAGATGCTCGGCTTTGAAAAAGTTGAAAAACTCATTGAACGCAATGTCATTGAAATTGCGCCGCTCGCCTACATGCGTGGCAGAACCTTAAATGATGCATTTATCATTTTAGATGAAAGTCAAAATACCACAGTAGAGCAAATGAAAATGTTTTTAACCCGTATCGGTTTTAACTCTCGTGCGGTGATAACTGGTGATATTACTCAAGTGGATTTACCACGCCATCAATCGTCTGGACTTCGTCATGCCATTGAAGTTTTAGACAACATAAATGGTATTAGTTTCAATTTCTTCCAATCAAAAGATGTTGTTCGACACCCTGTAGTTGCTCGCATTGTTGAAGCCTACGATAGTCATGACCAAAAGGTTAATAGGCAAAAACAAGACAAAAAGCGTGCTCAACAAGCAATGAATAGCACGAATACTAGTACTGATAATACTACTGAAAATACTGCCGATAATACTAACGACAATACAGCTGATAAAAGTGATGAGAGCTAATGGCGCATACCATTGATTTGCAAATTGCTTGTCAGGAAACCCAAATCCCCTCTTTAGCACAATTTCAGCTTTGGATTAGCAGCGCTTTAGCTGAGGTTAGCAGCGACACAACTCAAGATTTTGAACTGACTATTCGTTTAGTGAACAATGAAGAGAGCCAACAGTTAAATCATCAGTATCGACAAAAAGATAAGCCAACCAATGTATTATCGTTTCCTTTTGAAGTACCCGATGGCATTGAAATGAACCTACTCGGTGACTTGGTCATTTGTATTGATGTCATGAAAGAAGAGGCTCAAGCACAAAATAAAGCCTTATTTGATCATTGGGCTCACCTAGTTATTCATGGATGCTTGCATTTAGTCGGCTTTGATCATATAAGTGACGAAGAAGCTTTAGAAATGGAATCTATTGAGATTGCTATCTTAGCAAAGTTAGGTATTAATAATCCCTATACTGAACAGTAGGTTACTAAACCTTATTAATAATATTAAAGGAAGAAAAATAGCTCTATGAGCGATGACAACCCCCACTCTAGTAACGGCTCAGCAAATAAGTCTTTCTTGCATAAAGTTATGCATGCTTTAACGCCAGAGCCGAAAAATAAAGATCAACTTGTTGATGTATTAAATGATGCGCAGGAAAGAGATTTAATTAATCCTGAAACGCAACAAATGATCAAAGGTGTATTAGACGTATCTGAAATGCGTGTTCGAGAAATTATGATCCCGCGCTCACAGATGGTTACCATAGATATCAACCATAATCTTGAAGAGTTCCTTCCCGTTATTCTCGAATCTGGACATTCTCGCTTCCCTGTTGTCAATGAAGATATCGATCACGTCGATGGCATATTACTCGCCAAAGACCTACTAGCCTTTGGCTTTAATTCTCAAAAAGATGACTTTAGCCTGAGCGAGATTATTCGTCCTGCCATTATTGTCCCGGAGAGTAAAAAAGTAGAGCCGCTTTTAAAAGAGTTCCGATCTAATCGCTATCACATGGCTATTGTCGTTGATGAATATGGTGGTGTATCAGGTGTTATCACCATCGAAGATATTTTAGAGCAAATTGTCGGTGAAATTGAAGATGAAACCGATGATGAAATAGAAGAAGAAATTAAACACTTAGCTGGCAATGTTTACCTAGTAAAAGCACTTACTGAATTAAGTGATTTTAATGAGTACTTTAACAGCGATTTTAACGAAACAGATGCTGATACCATTGGTGGCATAGTGTTAAATCAATTTAACCACATGCCACAAAAAGGTGAATTAATCACGATAGGTAATTTTGAGTTTAAAGTGCTTGTTGCCGATAATAGACGCATGCAAATGCTGCAAGTAAGTGTTGATAAAAGCCATCAAGTTAACGGAAAAGTGAGTGACTAATTTAAGTAAACGTACAAAGGTACACTCATTTATAAGTAAACTTAACAATAAAAGTCATTGGCTGAGCTTTTTCAGTGGCTTCTTTTTAGTTTTCGCCTACGCACCTTTTTCTTACTGGTGGTTAGCGTTACTTTTACCAAGTATTGTTTTACAGCAAATTAAAGATGCTACGCCAAAACAAGCAGCTAAGAAAGTAGCGCTGTTTGCCTTTGGCTGGTTTAGTAGTGGTATTAGTTGGGTACATGTCAGTATCGACCAATTCGGTGGCTTACCATTAATATTCTCATTATTATTAATGCTAGGTTTGTGTATCTACCTGGCTTTATTTCCGGCATTAGCAGCCTATCTTAGTGCAAAAGTATCGAAAGGTCAGCGTCTTAACCTATGGTTATTACCTGCTTTATGGCTGTTGTGTGAATACTTACGCTCAGTTGTTTTAACCGGCTTTCCTTGGCTTTCATTAGGTTATAGCCAAATTGATAGTCCACTTGCCAGTTTTGCTCCGGTTATCGGCGAAGTTGGGATTACCGCGATAATCTTGCTCATCAATATTTCTCTTGTTGAAATTTTTTCTTTTGCTAACTCATATCTTAAGCAGAAAAAATCTGCTGAAACAATTGATAGCAATACTCGCAGTGGCATTGCGTCATGTGTTTTACTGATAAGCATTGCAATAGTGAGTGTCGCCTTAAGTAAGGTCTCTTGGACTGAGTTAACCGGACAATCAACAAAAGTAGCATTAATCCAAGGTAATATTGCGCAATCAATAAAGTGGCAACCTGAGCAAGAGTGGCCAACTATGCTTAAATATTTAGATCTTACTCGGGTGAATTATGATGCTGATATTATCGTTTGGCCTGAGTCAGCAATCCCTGCGCTTGAGCCTGCAGTACAAGACTACTTAGGTACGGTAAACCGCTCTGCAATTTTAAATGACAGCGCAATTATTACCGGATTAATCAATTACAACTTTGAAAGTAAAGACTACTTTAACGCCTTGCTTGTCTTAGGTAAAAAGAATGCTGATGATGAAGAGGGTTACTACTACAACCACCCAAACCGCTATTATAAAAGCCATCTATTGCCCATTGGTGAATTTGTACCTTTTCAAGAGTTTCTGCGCCCTTTAGCGCCCTTCTTTAATTTACCTCAATCTTCTTTTACTGAAGGTAATTACGTACAACCCAACTTGATCGCCAAAGGTTTTCATATTTTGCCACTAAATTGTTTTGAAATAGCTTTTCCGAAACAGTTAGCGGCTAATTTTACTGATAAAACAAACATGATATTAACGGTTAGCAATGATGCTTGGTTTGGTGACTCACATGGACCACATCAACATTTTGAAATTGCAAGAATGCGAGCGCTAGAGTTTGCTAGACCATTAGTCAGAGCAACCAATAATGGCGTAACTGGTATCATTAACCACTTAGGAGAGGTAACAGCTTTAGCCCCGCAATTTGAAGAAGTAGTGCTCAGGGGAGAAGTGGAGTTTGTCAGTGGTTACACACCCTATAGCCAATGGCCTAATGCTATATTATGGCTAATGATAATATTGCCGATATTGTTATTGAAGGCTTTTAGGTTTTAGTCATTAGCATCATAAAAAAAAGTGGCCTTGGCCACTTTTATATCATTCATTCTCTCTCTAGAAGTCACACTATCAAGATTGTTTTGGGTGCAATGATACTTTATTTCTACCTGACTCTTTTGCCCTATAAAGTGCGGCATCAGCGCATTCAATCCAAGCTTCATGGTTTTGAATACTCTCATCCACCTCTGCAATACCAATACTGATAGTATATTTAATATCAATATCATTGTATTTTACCACCGCAGCGTGAACTTCTTTTCGAAGACGTTCAGCAAAAATATAAGCATTTTTCAGCCCGGTATCCGCTAATAATATGGCAAATTCTTCACCGCCATATCGACCGCAAACATCCGTTTCTCTAACGTGTTGCGTAATGAGTGCTGAAATATGGCGTATTACCTCATCCCCTACTTGGTGACCATAACTATCATTAACGTTTTTAAAATGATCGATATCAAGCATCACCAGTGAACTAGGATTCTGACTTCTACCCCAGCGTTTATATTCTGCCAGTAAGCACTCTTCCCAATGGGTGCGGTTAAATAACTGAGTTAAGCCATCGGTTTGACTTAAAATAGCTAACTCTT
>CAJXPG010000134.1 GCA_913057925.1 uncultured Colwellia sp.
GTATTTGCTTAGAATGACGAGGCTAAAGACTACTCGCCGCAATTAAAGCACTTTACTTTGGTTTTAA
Organism: uncultured Colwellia sp.; assembly: GCA_913057925.1. GTDB lineage: Bacteria > Pseudomonadota > Gammaproteobacteria > Enterobacterales > Alteromonadaceae > Colwellia. The sequence continues at coordinate 68 of CAJXPG010000134.1, forward strand.
ATAGCCAAGCAAAATTTAACCCCAAAAGCTCATCTGCCCCTAAATACTTTACGCTTCTAGTTATTTGTCATGCAAAGCGTCATAAATTTTTTGAGCAAGGATGTTACTAATACCAGGCACTTTTGCTAAAGCGGCGACATCAGCTTGCATGACTTCTTGCAAACCACCAAGGAACTTTAGCAAACTCTGACGCTTTTTAGCGCCAATGCCTTCAATCGATTCAAGTCGGGATTTTTTACTGACTTTTTGTCTTTTGGCTCGATGGCCTGTAATAGCAAAACGATGTGATTCATCACGTATATGTTGCACTAGGTGTAAGGCGGGTGAAGTTGCCGGTAAGGAGATTAACTGATGATTACCCGCTAGGATTAAGGTTTCTAATCCTGGTTTACGCGATTCACCTTTGGCAACACCCACCAATAACGGTGTTTTTGTTAAAGCCAGTTGATTGAAAAACTCCTCTGCTTTAGCAAGTTGCCCTTTACCACCATCAATAAAGACAATATCTGGTAGTTTTTCTAAAGCACTATGTTCTTCAGGGGTCTGCGGGTTAGCTTTTAATTTGCCGTAACGCTTATTTAAGGCAAAGGCCATGGCAGCATAATCATCCCCTGGGGTTATCCCTTTGACATTATAGCGACGGTAATCTGTTTTTAAGGGGCCTTCTTGATTAAACACCACATTTGAAGCAATCGTTTGTTGCCCCATGGTATGGCTGATATCAAAACACTCGATACGGTGAATACCCTTTTCAAGCTCAAAGACTTCATTTAATGCAACAAAGCGAGCTTGCATCGACTCTTTGTGACTGTTTTTAGTGATCAAGGCCGTTTGTGCATTGGTTGCTGCAAGCTTTAAATACTGAGCACGTTCACTGCGAGTATTGGCTGATATTTTAACTTCGTACTCAGCTTGTTCACTTAACAGTTGTGCTAACTCTTCTTCTTGCTCAATGGGATCTTTAATGACAATTTCTTTAGGGATATTGCCTTGCACTTTTCCCTGACTTAAATTGTCATTCGCTAAGTAATGTTGAGCAATAAATGCTTGCAAAATATCGCTATCACTACTCTCACTTGGCACTACAGGGAAATAACTTTTACTACCGAGTATTTTATGTTGTCTAATAAAAAGTAGTTGAACGCAGACTTGCGACTTTTCACGATACAGACCTACAACATCTAACTCAGCAACATGCCCACTAACAAATTGCTGTTGTTGTACTTTACGTAAGGTAGCTATTTGATCACGGTATTTAGCAGCAAGTTCAAACTGCAGTTCATTACTGGCCAACTCCATTTTACCGACGAGTTGCTCGATAACACGTGAGCTTTTGCCTTGTAAGAATAACTTTGCCAAGTTAACTTGCTCTTTGTAATCATCAACAGAAATTTTATCCACGCACGGGGCTGAGCATCGGCCTAATTGATATTGCAGACATGGCCTTGAGCGCGCTCGGTAATAACTATCTTCACATTGTCTGATCGGAAATATCTTCTGCATTAAACGCAAACTTTCCCACACAGCGCCAACCGTTGGAAATGGGCCAAAATAGTCACCTTTTATTTTTTTACCACCGCGGTGTAAACCAAGCTTTGGGTGTTTATGTGCAGTAATGAGTAAATATGGGTAAGATTTATCATCGCGCAATAAAATGTTGTATTTAGGTTGGTATTTTTTAATGTAGTTATTTTCAAGGATCAGCGCCTCACCTTCGGTATGAGTTACGGTGACGTCTATCGCTGCTATTTGCTTAACTAATGCTTGAGTTTTAACCGAGCCAACATCTTTTCTAAAATAACTCGCTAGCCGTTTTTTAAGGTGTTTGGCTTTACCGACATAGATGACAACTTGGTTGATGTCATACATCCGATAAACCCCAGCATGCTCAGTTACCACACGCAAAAAAGCCTCACTATCAAAAGTTGAGGCTTGAGGGTTTTTCTCGGTATCTTTTTCTGTGGCAGGCTCTGTCGGCATGTTGAATAGTTAAGAGAGGCTTACAGCTTTTCTGTTTTTAACATGCCGTGTCGAATAGCTAAATGCGTTAGCTCAACGTCATTACTCACGCCAAGCTTTTCAAACATTCGATAACGGTAACTATTGATGGTTTTTGTACTTAAATTTAAGTGCTCAGAAATTGCAGGCACTTTATCTCCGCGAGTGATCATGATCATAATTTGTAGTTCACGATCAGATAAAGCGTTAAAAGGGTTTTCTTCGACGGAGTTAAACTGGCTTAATGCCATTTTCTGTGCAATATCCGACGGCAGATATCGTTGACCACTATGCACGGCACGGATTGCGTTAACCATTTCATCAGGACCGGCTTCTTTGGTTAAGTAACCCGCAGCCCCCATTTGCATCACTTTACTTGGGAAAGGGTCTTCAGTATGTGCAGTTAACACGATTATTTTTACATCAGGGGCAAAACGTAAGATTTTTTTCGTTGCCTCAAGACCTCCCATACCGGGCATGTCCATATCCATAAGCAAAACATCAGGCTCATCTTGACGACACACTTTAATCGCCTCTTCACCTGTCTCACATTCGCCGACAACATTTATTCCTTTAACGCTGGTGAGGATTTTATTAATACCGACCCGAACTAGGTGGTGATCATCAACCAATAAAACATTTATCACGCAAGGCAACCTTAATTAACTGTTATAGAAAATAAGAATATAGCGAAAACGCTGACTATTCAATTTAATAATGCCCTAGCTCTAAGCTGTTTGCCGTTAAACTATACAATGAGCATTAAAGTTTATTGTTTTTTAACCAACTGTTCAGTAATCCAATCTGGCCGTTTTTATAAGCGGCATAAGTCAGTCTCACTGCATTACTTAAAATAACACTATCTGACCAATTAGTTTGTTCACTAATTAACTTATAACAATGCTTGGCTTCCGGTGACATATAACCACGCATCTCTTGTAAACCGCGCTCTTTTTGTCGATCCCGATAACGCTTTTGCTTTTCTGCATTGCTCATCGCCGTTTTTTTCACTGGCTTTTCATTAGTTTGGTCTGAGTGATCCATCATGATTAACTTATTTACTGAAAATATTCGCTTATATTCACGTATAACAGCCGTTTAATCAAGGGAGAAGTAAGTTTGATTTAAGACAAAAACTTTAACATTTTTAACTGTTCGGAGTTGTTTGGAGTACAAGTGTACGCTAAAGTAGCCCCCTAAAAATTTATTATCGGATATCAGCTCATTATGGCAATGCCACAACAAAACTCATACAGCAAAGAAGATCTAGTTAAAGCAGGTACAGGGGAATTATTTGGTGAAGGTAATTCACAGCTTCCTTCTGATAACATGCTAATGATGGATCGTATTCTAACCATCACAGAAGAAGGCGGTGCAAACGGTAAAGGCTTTATTGAAGCCGAACTCGATATTACCCCAGACCTATGGTTCTTTGACTGTCATTTTAAAGGCGATCCGGTGATGCCTGGTTGTTTAGGTCTAGATGCAATGTGGCAGCTTGTTGGCTTTTTCTTAGCGTGGACTGGTGGTCCAGGTAAAGGTCGTGCTTTAGGTGTAGGTGAAGTAAAATTCACTGGTCAAATCTTACCGACCAATAAAAAAGTGACTTTCAGAATTGATTTCAAACGTGTTATCAAGCGTAAGCTTTACATGGGTCTTGCTGACGGTAGTGTTTCTGTTGATGGCCGTGAAATTTACACAGCTAAAGATTTAAAAGTTGGTTTATTTACTGATACCACTAAGTTCTAATAGCAGTTAACGTTTTTTAAACGCTAATAGCATACAAAAACCCAGTAAGTTCACTTACTGGGTTTTTTATTGTTTTAAATTTATTGGTTTTGTCAAAAAGCTTGTTACTTGAACAGGCCCTGTTGCTTATCTTCGATGGCTTCTCGCCAACCGCCAAGCCATTGTGACTTAATCGCATCATTTTGATATGGACATTGTTCTTTAGAGCGACCAGAAATACCCGCTTGATAACCTCTAGTATGTGCTCTATTTTCGCGATCGCGCTTTTGCCGCTTCATCATATATACATGTTCCTTGTGATTTCTTAATTAAAGATCAATAACTTAATTTTAATCTACTAGGCTAAAGTTCACAGTCAGTAGTCATTTCAGTTATTGCACAACCAAACAAAGCTTAGCGCAAGCTCGGCCAAATTCAATTAAAGTGATTAACAATCCATAAATCGTAGGCACAAAAAAAGCACTCGTAGAGTGCTTTTTCATTAGCGATAGTTTATCTCAAGAAAGATAAATTAATCAGCAAAACGTCTACGACGAAGTCCTAAAAGACCTAAGAGTGAAAGAATAACAAAGCTGCTAACACTTGCACCTTGTCTTTCTACTTTTTCTTCAACTTCACCGCAATCTTCAATTTCACCACCAGAGACTGGTCGAAGCAAAACCGCCCTTGCAACATCTATCATTACAGGGTTACCACTTTCATCAAGTATTAGCTCACCCAAAGCATCGTAGCTTTCGTCTTTATGTATCGCCGTAGCTGAGATCTGACCTGCATCATTGATATCGTTCGCTTTTAGGATATTGTAAGGAGAGTTACAAGGTAGCAAGTCATTAATATTAACGATTGCAGGGGCATCACTTGCAGTATCATACATAAAACCAGCAGTTCTACGTGGATTATCAGAGCTATCGTTATGCGTCTCAATTTCTCCCTCACCGACAATGACGCCTGCAGAGTTAATTGCATAAGCTGTACTTTTTGAACTGGTAAAAAAGTCTTTTGGTATAACTATTTCCATCTCATTATTTGGCACACTTGTATCGACATAGAAGAACTTTCTGACAAAAGTACTTGCATCTCGAGTATAACCAACCGCGATACCACTGTCGTTGATATCATTAGCACGTGAGAAGGGGTATACAGAGCCGTAACTGAAATAATAATGCGGTTGATTAAAATCAAATACCTCTTTATTACCTGCTTCATCTTCTTTAAATATTACCGCATATGAGCCAGTCATACGTTCAGTTGCTGATGGCGTAGTTACATTAGTGTCATCCCATCCATGAGCATAACCCACAGCAACGCCATGGTTATTAATCGCTAATGCTTGACTAGAAAAAGCCCTATCGTCATCAACATGGGGAGTAATTAATAAACCAAGTTGTTCTGTTTCTACTGATACATCAGTTCCACTTGATACCGTCGCTTTAAATGCTTGTATATGATACATACCGCCTTGGTGATATTGCACACAAATATCATAAGGAATATTATATCGGTTAGGCTCTTCACAACCGGTCGTATCATCAAGAATATAGTTCCGTCTATTCTCACTGACTTTATAACTACTATAACCTACTGCAGTACCGCTTTCGTTCATATCAAACAGCGCTGAAACACCACCACCGTATTGTGTTTCTATCGGCTCAACTGGATAGATGGTAGCGCCATTATCTAATGAGAAAAATCCGCGCTGGCCATGTTCACGTAACCAGTGAGTTTGTAGATTACCACTACTGTCAGTAAACTCAGGCATAGCGAGGTAAGGAGCACTTGCCGTACCAAAAACTGTGCCTGTATCAGTGATACCGTTTATAACAGTTACCGTCGATCGGGTTCTTTCATCAGTACAAGGAGTATTTTCAAAGTCAGTATCAAAGACACATATTTCTGTCGATTCACTGCCATTTCCTAAGTTAATCAATGCCGCAGTATCTGCGACGATTTGATATTTAAAGTATGGGTTACTGTTGGACTTATTCATATCTTGAAGGTAAAGCTTAGCCCAAGCAAGATCATTAGCCGTTGGGTTACCGGCTTTCATCGCTTCAAGATCTTCAATTGGCTCTAAACCAAAATAAAAATCATGTCGAGTTAGCGCTAAATAACTAATATTATTAAAGTCTGCGTCATCGAAATATTGAAACTGTACCGGAAAATTGAAAGAGTTAGTGCCAGCAACTGCCATCTGCTCCTGAAGGTTTAACTTACCACCATAGGTGTATGCTTTAGCTTCTTTATCAATTTCAACCACTTCATAAGTTGCCGCTTGACTGTAACTTATGGCACTTAGGCTTAATGCACTTGTAATCCCTAACGACAGTATATTTTTTACAAATTGCTTCATTCTACTTCTATACTCTTTATGGTTATTCTATTTAATTTGCCGACTTACTTTTAAGTAAATAAGTTCAAAGCATTGGCTAATTTCTATCAGTAATTATTGTTACTGATCATCAAGCTCTTGCCATCTGGCATAAACAATCTCAAGATTTGACTCACATTCGCTCAGCTGGTTCAAAACTTTTTTAGTTTTTTCGTCATCTTGACTAAAAAAATCGGCTTCGTTGACTTGCGCCTGCAGTGAATCAATTAAATTTTCTAATTCATCGATTTTATCAGGTAACGCCTCAAGCTCACGAGTTTCTTTAAATGATAGCTTTTTCTTTTTCACTGCCGGTGCAGTTTCTACTTGTGTTTGCTTGCTCTCAGCTTGCTTTTCTTGCTTTGCTTTTTGCTCAGCGCTATCAGCCATACTTTGTCGCTGTTCCGCTTTTAACGCTAAATAACTGTCAACATCATCATAGCCACCAACAATTTGATTGATTTGCCCTGTGCCATCAAAATACAAACAGGTATTTACACAATTATTGACGAAATCACGATCATGGCTGACTAAAATAACCGTTCCTGCATAATTTGCAACAACTTCTTCAAGCAGCTCTAAGGTTTCTATATCAAGGTCGTTAGTCGGCTCATCGAGAATAAGTAAGTTACTAGGTCTTAAAAATAGGCGAGCAAGTAATAATCTATTCTTCTCACCACCAGAAAGCGCTCTTACTGGAGTACGTGCACGTTTAGGACTAAACAAGAAATCTTGTAAGTAACCAAGTACATGACGAGACTTGCCATTAACCATGACTTCTTGTTTACCTTCACCAACAATCTCTTGTACGGTTTGATTAAGATCTAAAGCCTCTCTGTGCTGATCGAAGTAAGCAATATCTAAGTTCACTCCCGAGCGCATTTTACCGCTAGTCGCCGGTAGCTTTTCCATAATTAGCTTAATTAAGGTCGACTTACCCGTACCGTTTGCGCCAATTAACGCTAGTCTATCATTACGGGAAATCAGTAAATCAAGGCTTTTGATAATCACTTTATCACCAAAAGCAACTTTGACATTCTCCGCTTCAAAAACTAGCTTACCAGAACGCTCCCCTTGAGTGATATTCATTGTACTTTGATTACGCACATCACGACGCGCGCTGCGCTCTTTACGCAATTTTTCTAATGAACGAACACGTCCCTCGTTACGAGTACGACGGGCTTTAATGCCTTGACGAATCCACACTTCTTCTTCAGCTAACTTTTTATCAAATAAAGCGTTTTGTTGAACCTCTACTTGTAAATCATGTTGCTTTTGTTCGATATATAAATCGTAATCACCGGGGTAACTTTTTAATTGTCCGCGATCAAGGTCGAGAATACGCGTTGATAAACCACGGATAAACGCCCTATCATGACTAATAAAAATAATAGTGCCGGCAAAATCTTTTAAAAATTTCTCTAACCATAAAACACTTTCAATATCCAAGTGGTTAGTAGGCTCATCCAGTAACAAAATATCTGGGTTAGTCACTAAGGCTTTAGCTAACGCTACTTTTCTTAACCAACCACCAGATAAATCTTTGATTTTAGCTTCCGCATCTAATGACAAGGTACTCATCGCTTGTTCGATGCGTTGTTCATCTTGCCAAGCATTCGCTTGTTCAAGCTCTTCTTGAACTCTTGAAAGCTTATCGAGGTTTTTCTCACTTGGATCTTCGCTAATAAGCGTAATCAAACTATGATAACGGCGAATAAGCTCAGCATTTTCTTTGACACCTTCAGCGACATAATCAAAGACGCTTTGCTCTGATGATTCAGGAGGATCCTGCTCTAACATCGCCATTTGCATGGTGCTAGACTTTAAAATCTGTCCATCATCTAAGTTTTGTAAGCCCATTAATATTTTCATTAAAGTAGACTTACCTGCGCCATTTCGACCAACCAAACAAATACGCTCGCCGGTTTGAACACTTAGCTCTGCTTTATCTAAAATTTTATCTTCACCAAAAGCAAGCTCGCCGTTGGCTATTCTTAATAATTCCATAATTCTTCTTATGCGTGGTTACTTAAGTTCACTGTTAACTAACTGTTCAACTTGTGCTTGAGTAAAAGGCCAAAATAGTTTTTGATTATTGCTACTGTCTAGTTCTAGTTTTTCTAAAACGGGAATGTGTACACCATATAACTCAACTAATGTTTTATTTTCATGGGCAACACTTTCTTGTTCAATGATATCAACCTGATTTAACTTTTCTGGTGAAATTACTGTTGAACAAATATCTAAAGCTTGCTCGCATAAATGACATCCATCACTGCCATATAAATTAAATGCATTCATTTACATTACTCTGCTGATTTCTTAGGTAATTGAGTTATCAGGTTTTCTTTCTGCTAATAGACCAACTGTTGTGAATATGCTTGTTTCGAGCAAAATCTTTATCTCGAGTGACATCAGACATTGCCTGAGCGGTTAGACCTAACTTATCTAGCGCGTCAAAATCAATTTTGAAGTTACGCTTATTATTGGTGAAAAATATCTCACCGCCTCGATTAAGTGACTTCAATGCATCAGCTAATAACGCGACATGATCTCGTTGAACATCAAAACTGTCCTCCATACGTTTAGAATTAGAAAACGTCGGTGGGTCAATAAAAATCACATCAAATTTAGTGGTGTTCTTTTTAAGCCAATCTAAACAGTCCGCTTGAATAAATTGATATTTATGCCCGCTCAGCTTATTCAAAGCAAAGTTATCTTGCGCCCAGTTAAGGTAAGTATTCGACATATCAACCGTGGTAATAGATAACGCACCATGCACTGCAGCTTGAACTGAAACTGAGCCAGTATATGCAAACATGTTCAGTAGTGTTTTACCTTTTGCTTTTTTAGCAACAATTTGGCGGGTTTTTCGATGATCTAAAAACAATCCTGTATCAAGATAATCCCACAGGTTTATTTTAAACTGAGCGCCATGCTCATTAATAGTGATAGATTGTTTCGATTTGTCCATGCGTTGGTATTGGTTAGCACCTTTTTGTTTGGCACGGGTTTTTAATACCACTTTATCTGTAGGAATATCTAACACCTTGGGTGCCCAATAAATAACTTCTTGCAAGCGCTTCTTAGCTTTATCTTCTTCTACTGTTTTTGGCGCTGCGTATTCTTGAATAACTAAATACTCACCATAAATATCAATAGCAACATTATATTCAGGGATATCACCATCGTATAAGCGGTAAGCTTCAATATCATTTGATTTAAGCCAGCCTTTAAGGTTTTTACGGTTTTTCTTTAAGCGATTAGCAAAAGCACTGTCTTGCTCAGCAAAGTTTGCTTGCGGATTGACAGCATCCTTGGCTAATTGTTTTTCATCAACATTGTATAAGGCTAATTGACAATCCAATGGGCCGTTTTTAAATTTATAGCGTTTAAAACTAGATAACTTTAGCATCGCCAATAAATCTATATTGGCGGTTAGAATGGCAAGTCGCCAGTCAACAAATTGTGCTTTAAGCTTTTGACCAAATAAAACGAAGTTTTCCACTAGTTCAGGTAATTCACCAATACGCTCACCATACGGAGGGTTGAATAAGATAGTACCCGGTCCACCAAATGTGTTGTTCATATCGTTGGTATTTTTACAGGAAAACTCAATAAACTGTTGCAGCTTGGCATTGCGCGCATTTTGTTGAGCGGTTTTTAACACGCGACCGTCAAGGTCAATACCAAAGACTTTAACGTGCTTTAAGCTTGATAAAGACACTTCTGAGCTATCAATAGCCTGCGTTAATTCATCTTGCCAAAGTTCATCATCATGGGCTAACCAAGACTCAAACCCCCAAGATTCCCGCGCAATTCCCGGCGCTTGTTTCGCAGCCATAGCAACGGCTTCAATCAAAATGGTACCCGAGCCACACATAGGGTCAACCAGTGGTTTAGTGGTATCGGCTAACCAACCAGAACGTAATATTAGTGCTGCTGCCAAGTTTTCCTTTAAAGGCGCTGCACCACTGTGCTCACGATAGCCGCGTTGAAATAAACCACGGCCAGAAAAATCAAGGTAGATACTCACGTTATCTCTAAGTAACCTGGCTTGAAAGCTAATTTGAGGAGATTTCTTATCAACATCTGGACGCTCTAACCCTTGATCACGAAATTGATCAACAATGGCATCTTTAATGGTTAAACCACCAAATTGACTATTGCGAATCTCTTCACTGTAACCAACAAAGTCTATGGCAAAAGTGGTATGTGACTCAAAAACGTCGGGCCAATTAATACTGCTAGCGGCTTTAAATAATTCGTCTTTGTCTTTCGCTTCCCCCTCGCCTAGCTTTAACATAATGCGGGTAGCAAGACGTGTCCAAAGAGATATTTTATAACCGAGTGCTAAAGAAGCGTGAAAATATACTCCCTCAGGCTTTTGGGTAACTTGTTGTGCGCCTAAGTTTTTTATTTCATCAAGAAGTAAAACTTCGATACCAGGTGAAGTTAGGGCTAAAAATTGTTGTGTGGGTTCAGTCATGATGAATTTCCAAAGTAGCAGCATAAAGTAGCAGCAGAGTAATCTATGGGCGCGATTATATACGTAAACACTACCTACATAAACAAAAGTTAACCTTAACTGACAGAAACTGTCTGATTTTCACCCGTTACGAATAACATTTAAGCTAACAGCTTTTTTTAAAAAAAAGCGCTTGCTTTATCGATGCACTATCCTTACTATACGCCTCGCTTTCAGGGAGTGACATTTTATCACTCACTGTAAACAAATTCTCTGATAATAGAATTAAAACAATTATTGGCTTGTTTAAGTTCACCACTTAAACCATTCGGACGCGGGATGGAGCAGCCTGGTAGCTCGTCGGGCTCATAACCCGAAGGTCGTCAGTTCAAATCTGGCTCCCGCAACCAATTCTTAATATTTCCCATAAAAAAAACAATGCATTAGCTCGTCGGGCTGTTACTCATAGATAGCCGAAAGTCGTCATTGTCTTATCAAATCTGGCTCCCGCAACCAATCTTTAATTCCCTTATAAAATCCCCATATAATTAATTCCAAGCACAAACTCGTTGGGCTATTACTTCTCTTTAAAAAGTTAATAGCCAAAAGTCATCTTTATTACTTTTGAATAACTACTAGTGAGCCGTCATTGCTTGTTAAAAGCAAATACCTTTATTTAATCTTTTGGTTCGTATAAAGCTAAGGGTTAAAGACCATCCATGGAACAATAACGAACTGGAACGCTAACGTATTAATGCCATTTACTTAGTATTGATAGCTATGGGCTTGCTCACGTAATTGAAGAGGTGATATTTCGCCGTTACTACATTGCGCAACTGCATCTATTTCAAAAGAGATAACCTCATCTTGAAAGTTAATAGCATCCACTTGACCTAACGCTTTAAAAATCAAGGTTAGCTTGTCACTCTTACTCAGCTTTGCTGTGAGTTGCGGCTTTTGACAAAGTAATTGAAGGCTTTGGTTAAGTAATGTTTGATACAAGTGTCCACGGGATGATTGCTCTGGTTTATCTTCTTGCTCATGGTTTTCTGTAGAAAGTCGAGCTATTTGATTAGATACCTTAGCCTTTTCATAAGTGATATCTTTTAGCTTATCTTGGCTTACTCTTATTTTGTCATCTATCGCTTGTTTTTGTGCTTCGTCGCCACTCTTAAGGCTTTGAGACTGCATCGAGTTAATTTTCTTATGTAATGAAAACTCTTGATGTGCGATATTTCTTGCTTGCAGTCGCAGTGTATTTAATTCCTGCTTTGCTTTATGGCTTTCTGTATCTTGCTCTCTTTGACTAACTTGCGCTTGCTCATCTTGAATCAAAGTGGCAGCAATTGAATTATCAACATTTACTAATTCATCGACGTTTGTACTTATACCAAAGGTTAAACCATAGCCAACTATATATTGGTGAACTATCTCATTAACCCTAAAATTTTCAATATTCGTTTGTACTTGATAAGCGTGATTAAGTTCATCACTAATCTTTTGAGCTTGGAGCTTCGTTTGACTTAAGTCAGCGCTGTGGGCGGCTAAACTAATAAATAAAGAACTAGCCAATATCGTTTTAAAAACTGAATAAGACATATTATAAATTTCCTACAACTTTTAGGAGAGATTACTAAGAAGAACAGAGAAGCCAATATCAATCAATTAGAAAGATATTGGCCTGTCTCTTATACACATCTGACGCTGCCGACGATC
>CAJXPG010000135.1 GCA_913057925.1 uncultured Colwellia sp.
AATTGAAATCGCTCAACCGCTCTGAAACATGCATATTGAATGGTAACGGGTATAAATGCTTACAGTTGCGAATAAGACACTTTTAGGTTGAAGTCGCTTTCTTAATTTTATCAGGTAAAATACAGCTCTTTTGAACTCTAAAACCTTGTAATATGCCTGCTCTTGAACAATTTCTATTGATTGCTATGGTACATTTTTTTGCTGTAGCAAGCCCCGGACCTGATTTCGCGCTAATTTTAAAACAAAGCATTAGCTATAATCGACGTATTGCTATTTATACTAGCCTTGGTATTGCCACGGGTATTATTTTGCATGTTACCTATTCACTGGTCGGAATAGGGCTACTTATTGCCAGTGATGAACGTTTATTTACTGCGCTAAAATACATTGCGGCGAGCTATTTTTGTTATATCGCATGGCATTGCCTTAGAGCGAAAAAGCCGGTTAACGAAAATGAACAAGAAAACTCAAACAATAAAAGTGGCAGTAAAACAGCTGGAGCTTCATCTTCAGTCCCAGTAGCTAATTACCCTTCAGCGAAAAAAGCATTTTTTACCGGTTTTTTAATCAATGGTTTAAATGTTAAAGCCACCTTGTTTTTTGTTAGCTTATTTTCTGTAGTCATAGCGCCAGAAACCTTACTCAGTATTAAAATTGCCTATGGTGCTTATTTGGTCTTTGCGACAGGGGTATGGTTTTGCTTCTTATCTTTCATGTTAACGCAAGAGCGTGTTCGCTTTGTTTTGCAGCGTAAAGGTTACATCCTAGATAGAGTGATGGGTGTGGTTTTATTGATACTAGCGATTCAGTTGCTACTCAGTGATTTGAGTTAGTTTTTCCAGTATAATAGACCGCAAGTATAGCAATATTGAATTTTAAAGGGTTAACTTTGCCAGAACAGAATATGAAAAAATCAATTGGCGGTAGCATCGAGAGTGCTGCTAACGGTGATTATACTGTAGATGTAAAAGCCGTTTTAACAGAAGCCTGGCAGCTAACGTTAAAATCTAGAATATCGATCAACCTCGGTATTTTCTTTGTTTTAATTTTTGGCATGATGGTGTCCTATATCGCGAGTGACTTCTTTGGTGGTATTGAGCAGGTTTTTAAAGAAGCTCAAGAAGGCAATGGTCAAGCACTACAGATGATTAACATTATTGTGACTATTGCTGTGTGGCCATTTATTGCGGGTGTTGAAATGATGGGCGTTTACCATGCGATAAATAAGCCGACCCAAGCAAATATGGTGTTTTCTTTTTTAAGTCGAGGTAGTTGGGTTGCGCTAACTGCACTATTAACATCAGTATTAATTAGCATAGGTTTTGAGTTATTGATCATTCCGGGGATATTATTAGCGGTGATGTTATCGTTAACGGTGCCTCTGGTTGTTGAGAAAAAGCTCTCGCCTGTGCAGGCTATTGTATTATCAATTAAAGCGTTACGTTTTAAAATTGTGGCTTTGTTAAGTATCTTCATCATCTTATTTATGTCACTTATTTTCCTTATTTTCCCTATGGCCTTGTTAATGACCTCGAGTTTAGCGCCTTTGGCCATTATGGTTTTTTTGTACGGTTTATCTTATCTCGCGCCTTGGTATTACAACGTAAAAGGTGTGTTATACCGAGATGTTTTTGGTATTTATGTTGATGAGCATGAAAAAAATAGCACACTAACTAACTCGTCAAGTAACGATTCTGAGCACAATGGCTCAGATGATACTTTTTCTGCTTAATTTAATCATAAATAAGGATTTTTTATGAAACCAAATTTGTTTCTTAGATTGGTATTATCTACGGCGCTAGTTGTTGCTGTACTGGCACCTTTTACCTTTTTGGCTCCTAAACCTTTAATCGTTGTTTCAGCACCGGTTAAAGCAGAAGTTGTTGTAGAAGCGGAAGTGCTGCCTCCGGTTGTTGAAGAGGTTAAGGTTGTTGAGCAACCATTACATCAAGTAGAGTTGCCAGACTTTGCTGCGATATACGATATTCCGACTAAAAAGCGTATGTTTTTTGAATATATCAGGCCCGCAGTCGATGCTAAAAACACCGAATTAGCACAACAACGCGCTCAACTAGAGTTTTGGCATGAACAAGTCTCACTTGGGCTTGGGTTAACAGAAGCAGAGCAAATATCTTTACAGCCATTCATTAAGGCTTATCGAATCAATCAAAATAGCTCCACGTTGCAACAGCTTAATGATTTATTGATGCGTGTTGATATTATTCCAACATCACTGGTTCTAGTTCAAGCAGCCAATGAATCTGCCTGGGGCACCTCTCGTTTTGCCAAAATTGGTTTAAACTTCTTTGGCATATGGTGCTATCGACAAGGGTGCGGTATGGTTCCTGGCGGGCGTAACACTGGGGCTAAGCATGAAGTTGCCGCTTTTCAAAGTGTTGACTCAGCGGTGGCTGGCTATTTTAATAATATAAATAAGCATAATGCTTATCATGTTTTTAGAACCATTCGCAGCGAACTAAGAGCACAAGATCAACCGTTATCAGCTGAGATACTAGCAACAGGCTTGTTGCCCTATTCAGAAAGAGGAGCGCACTATGTGTTAGATATTACTAATATGCTGCGCCACAATCAGCGATTTTTTGTTAGTCAAAGTAACAATACCGCTGCTGCTGATTAAGCAGGTTAAATCTAAAGTCTGTTGATCTTTTACCGCACAAATAAAAACGGCTAATGTATAAAACATTAGCCGTTTTTTATTATATTTAATCTCAGTTCGGGTTATATAGCTTATTAGCTTTTGTAAGCTTACTTTACTTCAACCACGTTAAGTTGTTGCGCTGAGTTTTGGTAGTCTTGATTTGTGTTGGTGTTTGGTGCGTCAACTGATACTGGATCAAATGCTGTATCGCCACCATTAATCACCCCTGAAGTACTATCAATATTGGCAAAATCGAATAATTCACTGTCACACAAATGAGAAGGTACGACATTTTGCATAGCAGTAAACATTGACTCAATACGACCTGGAAACTGCTCATGCCAATCGTTCAACATGCGTTTTATGTTTTGTCTTTGCATATTAGGTTGCGAGCCACATAAATTGCAGGGAATAATAGGAAAGCGCTTTAACTCGCTGTACTGAATAAGCTCACTTTCTTTACAAAAGGCTAACGGGCGAATGACCACATGCTCGCCATTATCTGAAACAAGTTTTGCCGGCATCGCCTTCATTTTTCCGCCGTAAAACATATTAAGCATTAGGGTTTCAATCATGTCGTCGCGATGGTGACCAAGTGCAACTTTAGTAGCGCCAATTGCTTTAGCCGTTTTATATAGAACAGCTCTGCGTAAGCGTGAGCATAAACTACAAGTCGTTTTTCCCTCAGGTACCTTTTCTTTTACTATGCCATAAGTGTTTTCTTCAACAATGTGGTATTCAACGCCAAGCTTGTCTAAATATTCTGGTAAAATATGCTCAGGAAAACCAGGCTGCTTTTGATCTAAATTAACAGCAACAAGATCAAAGTGAATCGGTGCAGACTCTTTTAGTAACATTAAAATACTAAGCAGGGCGTAACTGTCTTTGCCGCCGGATAGACAAACCATTACCTTATCACCGTCTTCAATCATATTATATTGCGCGATAGCCTGACCCACGTGACGTCTGAGTTTTTTCTCTAACTTGATAAATTGAGTTTTTTGCACGCTAGTGAGTTCATTTGTAGCTGAAGATAATGTTGCAGTCATGAGTGGTACTTCTCGGTTGAAATTGGCGGCGCAGATTATAGCAGTTTGGTTAATAATACCCAATGGATTAATTGATTGCTTAAGCTGAGGTTTTTCAGGGAGTGTCACAGGCAATAAAAAAGCCGACTTATAATAAGTCGGCTTTTTTATTTAATATGGTGCGCGGTAAGTGATTCGAACACTTGACAACTCGCAAGTCAGGCGAGGACTCTACCACTGAGCTAACCGCGCAGATGTTGATTTAGTCAACGAGCGCTATGTTAGCTTTTGGTTAACCGCCTTGCAAGCTGTTTTAAGCAATTCCTTTGAAATCATTATTGTTTGCTTGTTAAATAAACAACATGATCGAATATTCAACGAGTTGTTGATGTGATTGGTTATTTAATTGACGGAATTTACTTCATTAGGCAAGGATATAGACTGTTGAAGTCTTTTTTGTATCACAGATAAACGCCACGCCAGTAATACTGCCGCAGTCGTTAAGCCAACAATAAAACCAATCCAAAAGCCGTACGCACCCATGCTCGGTACAATCCAGTCGGTGATACCAAGGATTAAGCCAACAGTTAAACCCACTAGCCAATAAGATACAAAAGTAATGTAAAGAATCGATTTAGTGTCTTTATAACCCCGTAAAGCACCGGCAGAAACAACTTGGATAGTGTCTGAAAATTGATATACAGCGGCCAGAAGCATTAAACTTGCCGCTAATTCAATGACGGGAAGCTCGGTACTGTATATTCCAGCAATTTGCTCTCTAAAAACAACAGTAATGAAAGCAGTCAAACAAGCGAGTAATAAGCCAAGAATAATCGAATAACGGGTATAATCTCTTGCTTGCTTTAAATTATTATTACCAATAGCAAAACCGACTTTAATTGTGGTTGCCATAGCAATACTAAGCGGCACCATAAACACTAAGCTAGTAAAGTTTAATGCTACTTGGTGACTTGCTATAACTTGTGCGCCAAACGGTACAAGGATAATGGCAACAATGGCAAAAAGGCTCACCTCAAATAAAAGAGATAATGCAATCGGAGTACCTAAACTAAAAATAGCCTTAATTTCTTTGGCAACAGGCCAATAAAAGGCACTGAATAAGTTGGCTTTTTTGAGAACTTGTGAATAAAAACAATAGATAAGCATACTGATAAACATAGACCAATACACTAGCGCTGTAGCAAGACCACAGCCGGCACCACCGTATGCTGGCATGCCAAACTTCCCGTAAATAAAGATATAGTTTGCTGGTATATTTACTAACAAGCCAATGACACTAATTATCATGGTTGGTTTGGTATATGAAAGTCCTTCTGAGTAATTTCTCAGTACTAGATATAAGCAGTACCCCGGTGCTCCCCATACAATAAAACCTAAATAGTTAAAAAATAATTCTTCTAAGTTACCTTCTAAAGTAACCATAGGAGCAAGAATTGGCACTAATAGGTAATAAAGTCCAATGAGGGCTACACCTAGGACTAAGGCTATCCAAGCGGTTTGATAGGTTTGCTCAACTATTTCACTGTATTTATTGGCTCCCGCTAATTGAGATACAATGGCAGCGAGCGCCATGATTAATCCCGAAATAGTTAAAATCATAGGTAACCAAATGCTGTTCGCAACAGCAACGGCTGCAAGATCGGTAGCGCTAACCCGACCTGCCATGACAATATCAACAAAGCCCATTAAGTTTTGTATCAATTGGGCGATAAGAATTGGGTAGGTAAGCTTTAATAAGCTTTTACTATGGGTAATAAAACCGGCTAGATTCATGTGATAACTACTATAGAAAGAAAAGGGAATAGTGATGAGCAATATTAACTGAAAGCATCATAGAGGAGATAGCGTAAGCAAACAAGGCTAAAGGTGTAGCAAAAAGTATTGCATGTGCTTAGCTCGTGCCTATCTGGTATTAAGTTTGTAATGTTGTTAGCGGTACATACGTTTTATATTACCAAGTGAAACTAAAACACTTGTTCATCATCGCTATCAACAGTCAGTTGAACTTTTTTTCTGTATTCATCAATATGTAAATTATAGTGAATTTCCATGCAACAAGCTGGACATTCATCGTAATAGTCTTGATCGCCTTCTGAAGCATCAATTGTTGCATGTAAATGGTGGCCACAATGCGGACAGGAAATACGTTTTTCAGTCAGTTTATTTGTCATGTTGCCTCCACATTTCAAGGGTTTTAAATCACATATTACTTTTATTGAGTATGGCTTTTTTTAAAGAAAACACCAAAAATAGTGAGTGTTTTTAATCGAAAGCTAACAAGGTAATGTTTTAAATAATAATTTCTAATCTTAGTGTAAAGGTAAAGACATTATTCTTGATAAGACGGCTTTGGCTTGATCGATATAAATGCCGCCAAAAATGTTTGCATGATTTAGAATATGATAAAAGTTATACACTAATTTTCTTTGGCTATAGCCTTCATCTAAAGGGTATTCCGCTTGGTAACCATGATAAAAGTCAACGGGGAAATGACCGAATAACTCTGTCATGGCAATATCAACCTCTCTATCGCCATAGTAACATGCGGGATCAAAAATCATTGCTTGCTCTTGGCAAAAACCGGTGTTTCCTTGCCATAAATCGCCATGGACTAAACACGGAGTAACAGCATGATGCAGTAAAATATCGTGGCAAACTTGCGTGATGTGTTCAATATTTCCAAAAAAGATTGCCCGTTCAGAAAGTAATTGTAATTGCCAGCCAATGCGCTGTTCTGAAAAGAAGGTTCCCCAATTACTACTCCAATGGTTTGGTTGCAGAGTTTGACCAATATAGTTGTCATGCTGCCAACCAAATTGACCATGACCAGTTTCATAATGCATTTGTGCTAATTGCTGACCCAATTGATGCCACAACATAGGCTTGGCTTTATCAAAGTTGATATAGTCTAACACTAAGAAACTTTTATCTAAGCTCGTACCCATGGCGGTGACAGTAGGGCTTGCGATATTGGCTTGTGCGTTGAGTTGTTTTAATGAGTACGCTTCAGTTTGGAAGTTATCAAGACAGTTTTTATTGTTTATTTTTACAAAGAAATTTTGTTTCTTGTCACTTATCTTAAAAGAAAGGTTTAGCTGTGGCTGTTTATTATCAAGTAAATCAGCATAAGATGAGGCATTTGAGCCGCCAGTAGAGATAAACTGCTTTTCAGCAATACAAAAAGATTTTCCTATAGCTTCGCTAATGGCTTCTTCTATGCATTGCCACATAGTTATCTCCAGCGCTTATATCATGTCTTGTATTTTCTTTAGTATAGCTGCTTTCCTAAAGTCTGAGATGGTTGTCGTGCCACTTAATTTATTTAGTCATTAATCAACATCGGTATCAAGGTATTTAACCTTTTCAACAACACCATCCCATTTTTTTGCATCTGGCAACGGTGGTTTTATTTCAGTAATTCTAGGCCATTGCTTTGACAGCTCGGCATTAAGTTCAATAAATTCTTGTTGATCTTTAGGCACTTCGTCTTCTTGGTAGATGGCTTCTGCAGGACACTCTATTGGACATAAGTCACAATCAATACACTCATCAGGATTAATAACTAAAAAGTTGGGCCCTTCATAAAATGCATCAGCTGGGCAAACAGCAACACAATCCGTGTATTTACATAAAATGCAATTATCAGTAACAACAAACGCCATAAATCTTTCTCAACAGTAAAATAACTCTCGCTAATTGTGGCGGATCATACCTGTGTTAGCCATAAATTCAATCTAATGTTTTCACTCAACAGACTATCAGGTAAAATACTGGAAAATTTTCTCGCTGACTTCCCAGCCTAGTTTGTGGACTCCTTATCATGATTCGTTTAACCAATATAAAACTTGCCCTAGATCATCAAGCAGATGAACTTCAGCAGGCAATTTTAGCCAAGCTTTCAATAAATGAATCTCAATTGGTTAATTTTACCGTATTTAAACGAGGTTATGACGCTAGAAAAAAATCAAAAATCATGCTGATTTACACCCTGGATGTAGACACTACAAGTAATGAAACAATATTAAGCCAGTTTGATCAGGATAACCAAGTTAAACCTACGCCAGATATGGAATACAAGTTTGTTAGTCAAGCGCCTGAAAACTTAAAACAACGTCCAGTAGTTATCGGTATGGGACCTTGTGGCTTATTTGTTGGTTTGATTTTAGCGCAAATGGGTTTTAAGCCTATCATTCTTGAGCGTGGCAAAGAGGTGAGAGAAAGAACAAAAGATACTTTTGGCTTTTGGCGTAAAAAGATTTTAAACACTGAATCAAATGTGCAATTTGGTGAAGGCGGAGCGGGTACCTTTTCTGATGGCAAATTATACAGCCAAGTTAAAGATCCTAAGCATTATAGCCGTAAGGTTTTAAATGAATTTGTTGATGCTGGCGCCCCTGAAGAAATCTTATTTGTCAGTAAACCACATATTGGTACTTTTAAGTTAGTCACCATGGTTGAACAAATGCGCGCCAAGATTTTTGAATTGGGTGGTGAAGTTCGCTTTGAACAAAGAGTCGATCAGATACATTTTACCGATGTTGATGGTAATGAATGTACCACCGAGGGCATTGAAGGTTATCAAAATAAAAAAGTAACCGGATTAACCTTATCTACAGGTGACCATATTGAAACTAGTCATATTGCGCTAGCTATAGGTCATAGCGCTCGTGATACCTTTAACATGTTACTTGAAGAAGGCGTTTACATTAAAGCTAAACCGTTTTCTGTCGGTTTTAGGATTGAGCATGAGCAATCAGTTATTGATGAAGCACGCTTTGGTAAAAATGCTGGCAATGAAATTCTAGGCGCTGCAGATTATAAACTGGTACATCATTGTAGTAATGGACGTTCGGTCTATAGTTTCTGTATGTGTCCGGGTGGAACTGTCGTCGCTGCGGCATCGGAAGAAGGACGCTTAGTTACAAATGGCATGAGCCAGTATTCACGTCATGAGCGTAATGCTAACAGTGCTATTGTGGTAGGTATTGAACCTTCTGACTGTAGCGACAGCACTGAAACTGGCGAATTTGCTAGTGAACGAGATCACGTTTTAGCAGGCATTGATTTTCAACGTAAATTAGAAGAGAAAGCTTTTAAGCTTGGTGGTGAAAATTACGATGCACCAGTTCAGTTAGTGGGTGATTTTTTAGCTGGACGTAAAAGTGGTGAGCACGGAAGCGTGACACCATCATACAAACCAGGTGTTAAATATTGCGATTTAAGTGAGACCTTACCGGGATATGCTGTTACCGCGCTTAGAGAAGCACTACCTGCTTTTGAGAAGAAAATAAAAGGCTTTTCTATGGCGGAAGCAACCTTAACTGCGGTGGAGACAAGAACTTCATCACCAATACAAATAACCCGGGATAAAGAAACGTTGCAAAGTCTAAACGCACAGGGGCTTTACCCTGCAGGCGAAGGCGCAGGTTATGCTGGCGGTATATTATCGGCTGGTATTGATGGCATTAAAATAGCTGAAGCGATGGCATTAGCCATTACCGCAGAGCAGGGCAGTTAACTCCACCTTAGGTTTATTACTCACTTATCTATTATTCAGGTATTGCTGTTTTGTCAATTATTGGAAATTGATTCATTGATATTTCAGTTATACCTGAGACTTTCTTTTGCTGCCATTTCTTATCGGGTAATTGTCTTCTAATATTCCTCATACTTTTCCATACAGATTTTAATGCTAAATGGTCTGCCAACCATTGAGGTATGCTGCCATGTCCATCAGCGATGAATTGATATTCAATTAAAATTCCCATGTTATCACCGCTGTTTTTGGAGCTAGATACCTTAGGTGTTATTTTCCAACGAGCATGATGAATCGTTATCGGTAAAAGCTGTTTAATGTCTGTTATCTTTGAGATTAATAGGCTGTTTTCTTGCTCTGCATTCAGATCAGTTAACATGATATCTATACTGAGGTCTTTGTTTTGCAGATAAAAAGAGTTCAGAAGCAATATTCTGGGTCTGAAGGGCCACATTCTCACGAGTTTTATATAGAAACTCACTTGTGTATTTGACAATTGTTTGAGTATTTTACTTTCTGAGCTGTTAACTAGCCAATTTGGCGTATTGTCAACATCTTGGATGAAACTGAGAAAAGCAGATAAAGTGGAATTAACTTTTGTCGTTGCTTTTATTTCAAGTAGTTGACTTCCTGATTTATTATTAATCGCACTAGCACGGTATTTAACACTTTGTGTGCTCGTTTCCTTCCACGTTTTCCATGATGCTTCACTCGCTAGTGCATTATTAAAAAATGTCATTGATATCATGAGGCAAATAAAAAAAAGTAATTTCACTAAAGTCAGTTTGTTAGGTGGTTGCCAGCGCTATTATCACTGATTTATTAATAAACTGCTATGTAGACTTTATTAAATGCTGAGTCATTTCATCAGTATTGCTGTTTGATTAATAAAGCTTGCTCCGCAATAAATTGAGCATTGCTGAAAATATTTTTACTCTGAAGTGATAAAAAAGTATGTATATACCGGTGAAAAGCCTTGTTTAAAACGGGTGAGGCTTTTACAATCAGGCTTTGAAATTCAAGTTTTATAAAAGAGAGCGCTCAGCTCTCTTTTTATGTTCAGAATGAACAGTACATATAAGCACTGGTAGAAACACCGTGCAGATATATTTGAAGATCATTTGTAAGCAAGTGCGAAAAGCAATTGCTGAAATCAATTAATTTTATTTTAAATTCAAGCGACGTTACGTTTGCGCCGCCACTGATAAGGAAAAACATGCCTGTAATTACTCTCCCTGATGGTTCACAACGCTCTTTTGAACAAGCTGTATCTGTAATGGATGTTGCACTTGATATTGGCCCTGGTCTCGCAAAAGCGACCATAGCGGGTCGTATTGACGGCAATCTTGTCGATGCTTGTGAATTAATTACCCAAGATGCCGCTTTACAACTGATTACCAGTAAAGATAGCGAAGGTCTAGAGATCATTCGTCACTCTTGTGCGCATTTATTAGGGCATGCAATTAAACAGTTATATCCCAATGTAAAAATGGCTATTGGTCCAACGATTGAAAATGGCTTTTACTATGATATTGATTTGGATGAATCAATTACCGAGGATGATTTAGCAAAACTTGAAAAGCGTATGACTGAACTTGCGCGCACAGGTTACCAAGTAGTGAAGAAAACCGGCTCTTGGCAAGATGCTTATGATGCTTTCACTGAGCGTGGTGAAACATACAAATTACAAATTCTTGATGAAAACATCGAGAAAACAGATACTCCAGCTTTATATCATCATGAAGAATATATTGATATGTGTCGTGGTCCTCATGTGCCTAGCATGCGTCACTGTCATCACTTTAAGCTAATGAAAGTGGCAGGTGCTTATTGGCGTGGTGACTCTGATAACAAGATGCTACAACGAATTTATGGCACAGCGTGGGCTGATAAGAAGCAATTAAAAGCGTATATCGTACGTTTAGCAGAAGCTGAAAAACGCGACCATCGTAAAATAGGTAAAACCTTAGACTTGTTCCATTGGCAAGAAGAAGCGCCTGGTATGGTGTTTTGGCACAATGATGGTTGGACTATTTATACCGAACTAGAAAAGTTTGTTCGTGAAAAGCTGCATAGTTATGACTATGACGAAGTTAAAGCGCCGATGATGATGGACCGAAGCTTGTGGGAAAAATCAGGTCATTGGGATAAATATGCCGACGGTATGTTTACTACTGAATCTGAAAAGCGTGAGTATGCAATCAAACCTATGAACTGTCCAGGTCACGTGCAGATTTTCAACCAAGGCTTAAAATCTTACCGCGACTTACCTCTACGTATTGCTGAATTTGGCTGTTGTCACCGTAATGAACCATCAGGCTCTTTACATGGCTTAATGCGTGTTCGTGGCTTTACTCAAGATGATGCCCATATTTTCTGTATGGAGTCACAAGTTCAAAGCGAAGTGACTAAATGTATTGAAATGGTTTATGACGTATATGGCTCTTTTGGTTTTGAAGATATCGTTGTTAAATTGTCGACTCGTCCAGAAAACCGTATTGGCAGTGATGAAATTTGGGATAAAGCCGAAGCAGGATTAGCCCAAGCATTAACAGACAGTAATATTAAATTCGAATACTTGCCAGGTGAAGGTGCATTCTACGGTCCTAAAATTGAATTTACCCTGATGGACTGTTTAGGTCGTGCTTGGCAATGTGGCACAGTGCAACTTGATTTTGCATTACCAGAGCGTTTAGGTGCAACTTATGTAGGTGAAGATAACGAACGCTACACACCTGTGATGATTCATAGAGCTATTTTAGGTTCGTTAGAGCGTTTTATTGGTATTTTAATTGAAGAGTATTCGGGCAAATTCCCGACATGGTTATCGCCAACTCAAGCGACAATTATGAATATTACCGATAAACCTGTCTCTTATACACATCTGACGCTGCCGACGATCTACTCTGT
>CAJXPG010000136.1 GCA_913057925.1 uncultured Colwellia sp.
AACAAAATATGGTTAGATATAGTTATTCTACATCAAGCAAATTTTGTGAAGTTATTATGTTGTCCATGAGTTCCCAAAGGGCGAGTTTTAAAGGCTTATATGCTAGGTTATTGATTTTAAAAATAGAATAACTATTCTCTGCAATCAATGCCTTGCCTCTAAACCTTTAAATCCTCGCAAAGCGATCACTTTCTTAGATGGAATGGTATTAAATAACAACAATACGTTTTGGTGCCACTAAACCATCATCATCAATAATACCAACACCAATAAACTCGGCATTAGCATCATTTTCATCTTCACCGATATAGACCTGAACACTACCGTCAGTTGGTGCGTTAAACGCTTGAACTGGATTACCGTGGCGCAAGAAGTTAGCTGACATGTCATCGACATACACTTTATGCATACCATCAACCGCGGTATTCATCGGTAATAGTAGTGGATCGAGTAATTCAGAAGGTGATATTTCCTTGGCTTGTGCTTCTTCAAGCAGTGCTTCTATCTCAGCCAAGGTGACCATTTTTTCTATAGGATAATTACCGACAGCAGATCGTCTTAAATCGGCAACATGTGCGCCACAACCTAGGAGTTCACCTAAATCATCAACGATGGTGCGAATGTAAGTCCCTTTAGATACATGAATGTTTAGTTCAACTTCGTCGTGTTCAAAACGTAACAGTTCAAGATTGAAAACAGTTATATCGCGTGCTTCACGAGGCACTTCAATGCCTTCTCGCGCATACTTATACAAGGGCTGGCCTTGATACTTAAGCGCAGAATACATTGAAGGTACTTGCTTGGTAGTCCCGCGAAAACTATCTAAAGCGCTAGCGAGTTGTTCTGGTGACACATCAACCGGCTTTTCACTGACAATCTCACCATCCGCGTCACTTGTGGTAGTGCGAATGCCAAGCTTCGCTGTTACTTGATAGGTTTTATCGGTATCAAGTAAATACTGGGAAAATTTTGTTCCCTCACCCAAACAAATTGGCAACATGCCTGTGGCAAGTGGATCTAATGCGCCTGTGTGTCCAGCTTTTTGTGCAAAATAGATTCGCTTAACTGCTTGTAGTGCATGATTAGATGACATCTCATAGGGTTTATCTAATAACAGTACACCGTTAATCGCACGACCTTTTCTACGTTTTGCCATGTTTACTTATCCTGCTCACTTTCGTTGTCAGTTACATCTGTATCTTGAGAGTCAGTATTCTTATCACTAGCAACCGCTTGATCAACCAAAGCACTCATGCGAACACCTTCAGCCATTGATTTATCATAGACAAAGCGTAAATGCGGCATAATTCGAGCGCGTAAACGCTTGCCTAATAATGAGCGGATATAACCTTCAGCTTCAGACAATACTTCTAAAGAGGCTTTGATTTCATCATCGTTATCATTAAAAAAGGTAACAAACACTTTTGCATACGCTAAGTCACGTGTCACTTCTACCGCAGATACTGTGGTCATGCTTAAACGTGGATCTTTAATTTCGCGCATTAAAATAACCGCGATTTCTTTTTGGATTTGCTGACCAACTCGGTCAGTACGGGCATATTCTCTAGCCATCGTATACTCCTTTGAAATTGAGACTTTAGCCTCACTTTTCAATAATCAATTAACAACACAAAAGGGGCATAAGCCCCTTTTTAAATATATTCCACTTACTGTGACATTAAATTGAAGCTAATTGTTTTAAATACAAGGCGGATGCACGGAGTTGACGCATGTCAATGAGTACATCCAACGCAGTAGTTAAATCAATTAGCAATAAAATAAAGTTACAGCGAGCGTTTCACTTCTACAGTCTCGAAAACTTCGATCTGATCGCCTACGCGTACATCGTTGTAGTTCTTAACACCGATACCACACTCAGTACCGTTACGAACTTCTTGTACATCGTCTTTAAAGCGACGTAGTGACTCTAACTCACCTTCGTAAATAACAACGTTTTCACGAAGTACACGAATTGGTGCGCTACGCTTGATAATACCTTCAGTAACCATACAACCAGCAATCGCGCCAATCTTAGGAGACTTAAAGACATCACGAACTTGTGCAAGACCAATAATCTCTTGCTTAAATTCTGGTGCTAACATACCGCTCATCGCTTGTTTAACTTCATCGATAAGTGCGTAGATAACACTGTAGTAACGTAAATCAATGTTCTCAGATTCAATAATCTTACGTGCAGCAGCGTCAGCACGAACGTTGAAACCAACAACAATCGCATTTGAAGCAGCAGCTAAGGTTGCATCAGTTTCCGTGATACCACCAACACCAGAGCCAATAATCTTCACTTTTACTTCATCAGTAGAAAGCTTGATTAATGAATCACTGATTGCTTCAAGTGAACCTTGAACGTCAGATTTAAGTACCACGTTAACTTCAGAAATATCACCTTCAGCCATGTTAGCAAACATGTTTTCAAGTTTAGATTTCTGTTGACGAGCAAGCTTAACATCACGGAATTTACCTTGACGGTATAAAGCCACTTCACGTGCTTTCTTCTCATCCTTAACAACAGTCGCTTCATCACCTGATTGTGGTACACCACTTAAACCAAGGATTTCAACTGGGATTGAAGGACCAGCAGTTTGAACTGGCTTACCGTTTTCATCACGCATCGCACGTACACGGCCATATTCAAGACCACAAAGAACGATATCGCCTTGGTTTAACGTACCTTCTTGTACAAGTACTGTAGCAACAGGGCCTCGGCCTTTATCAAGCTTAGACTCAACTACAACACCACTTGCCATTTTATCAACAACAGCGGTTAGCTCTAGCACTTCTGATTGAAGTAAAACTGAATCTAATAATTCATCAATACCTAAACCTGTTTTAGCTGAAACATGACAGAATTGAACGTCACCGCCCCACTCTTCTGATAATACATCGTGTTGTGATAATTCACTTTTAACACGATCTGGGTCAGCAGTTTCTTTATCCATCTTGTTTACGGCGATGATAATTGGCGCATCAGATGCTTTAGCATGTTGAATTGCTTCAATTGTTTGTGGCATAACACCATCATCTGCAGCAACAACAATGATTACGATATCAGTTGCTTTAGCACCACGTGAACGCATTGCAGTAAACGCCGCGTGACCTGGAGTATCTAAGAAAGTGATCATACCGTGACCAGTTTCTACGTGATATGCACCGATATGCTGAGTAATACCACCCGCTTCGCCATCTGCTACTTTTGCTTCACGGATGTGATCTAGTAATGATGTCTTACCGTGATCTACGTGACCCATGATAGTAACAACTGGTGCACGAGTAATTGCATCACCGGTATCACCACGGTCTGCAAGTACTGCTTCTTCTAAAGCATTTTCTTTAACAAGTACTACTTCAAAGCCCATTTCTTCAGCAACTAATGCCGCTGTTTCTTGGTCGATTACTTGGTTAATGGTTGCCATAGCACCCATTTTAAACATAGCTTTAACAACTTCAGCGCCTTTCTTCGCCATTTTATTAGCTAATTCAGCTACCGAGATTGTTTCACCAATGCGAATATCTTGTTGCTTAGTTTCAACAGGCTTAGTAAAGCCATGTTTTAAACTTTGTGGTGCAGATAAAGTTTGCTTACGGCCAGTGCGGGCATTACGACCACCACGAGCATTTTTATCAGCTGCTTTCTTTTTCTTACGACGACGACCAGCGCCTTCATCAGCAGCATCAACTTTATCTTCAGCTTCTTGTGCATATTTAGAAGACGTTACATGAACAACTTCTTTTTCTTTAGCTTTACGCTCAGCTTCTTGCTCTTTCCAACGTGCTTCATTTTCTTCAGCAAGTTTCTTAGCAGCTTCAGCCGCTTCTTTCGCTTCTGCTTCAATTTTTGCTGCTGCTTCTTTTTCTTGAGCTAAACGAAGCTTTTTAGCTTCTTCACTCTCAACAACTTTTTCTGGCGCTTTTTCAACATTCTTCGCTTTTTCAACAGCAGCTTGTTTCGCTTTTGCTGCGGCTTCAACTTTTGCTTCGGCTTTACGCTCTGCTTCAACTTCAGCTTTTGCAGCGGCAACAGCTTTAGCATTTTCTGCTTCTTTCGCTGCTGCTTCTGCATCGGCTTTTGCCTTAGCTTCGGCTAATGCTTTTGCTTCTGCTTCAGCTTTAGCTACTTCTTCAGCGGCTTTTTGTTCTTCAAGTTCACTACGTTTTACATAAGTACGCTTTTTGCGAACTTCAACATTAACCGATTTTGCCTTACTACCGTGACCCATAGTCAAGGTAGATTTAGTTTTACGGTTTAATGTTAGTTTACTTGGTTTAGCTGTTGAATCGTCACCATGTTGTTTTTTAAGGTGATCTAATAAAGATTCTTTTTCATCTTGCGAAATTGAATCGGTAGCCGATTTGTTCACGCCTGAGTCAGCTAACTGAGTCACAAGGCGATCCACCGGTGTTCCGATTTCTTTGGCAAGTTCTGCTACGGTTATATCTGCCATCTATATTTTTCTCCGGTGTTATTATTCTTCGTTAAACCAACAAATGTTACGAGCAGCCATGATTAGCTCACCCGCTTTGGTTTCATCTAATTCTTCAATGTCACTAATTTCATCAACACCTTGTTCAGCTAAATCTTCAAGGGTGCGAACACCTCGGCTAGCTAATACAAAGGCTAAGTGACGCTCTAAACCTTCAAGGTCTAGTAAGTCTTGAGCAGGTTCAGCACCTTCTAAGGTTTCTTCACTTGCTAAAGCTTGAGTCGTTAACGCTTCTTTAGCACGCTCTCTAAGCTCTTCTACAATGTCTTCATTTAAACCGTCAATTTCTAACATTTCAGCTGTTGGTACGTAAGCAATCTCTTCAAGTGAAGTGAAACCTTCTTCAGCAAGTAATGTAGCAAAGTCTTCATCAAGGTCTAACTTGTCGATAAATAAATTTAATACTTTATCGTTTTCAGCTTGATGCTTCTCTTTCATGTCAGCAACAGTCATCACGTTTAATTCCCAACCAGTTAACTGGCTAGCTAAACGAATGTTTTGACCGCTACGACCGATGGCCATAGCTAAGTTACCTTCTTCAACAGCAATATCCATTGTGCCTTTGTCTTCATCAACAATAATTGATGCTACTTCAGCTGGAGCCATTGCGTTAATAACGTATTGCGCAACGTTGTCATCATATAAAACGATATCAACACGTTCGCCACCTAATTCACCAGATACCGCTTGAACACGTGAACCACGCATACCAACACAAGCACCTACTGGGTCAATACGTTTGTCATTGCTTTTCACAGCAATTTTAGCGCGAGAACCAGGATCACGTGCTGCACCTTTTATTTCCAACATTTCTTCACCAATTTCTGGCACTTCAACGCGGAAAAGTTCAACTAGCATTTCAGGCTTAGTACGGCTGACAAATAATTGTGCGCCACGAGCTTCAGGCTTGATTTCATATAATAAGCCACGAACACGATCACCTGGACGGAAAGTTTCACGTGGTAACATATCATCACGATAGATAATTGCTTCTGCATTGTTACCTAAGTCAATAATGACACTGTCACGGCTAGCTTTTTTCACTACACCAGTAACAATTTCACCTAATTGATCTTGATAAGCATCAACAATCAATGCACGCTCAGCTTCACGAATTTTTTGAACGATAACTTGCTTAGCAGTTTGTGTTGTTACACGGTCAAATTTAACTGACTCGATTTGCTCTTCAACATAATCGCCAAGGTTTAGTTCTGGCTCATCATATTGTGCAGCTGACAAACTGATTTCAGCATATGGGTTTTCCATTGGTTCGCTGCTATCTTCAACGATTAACCAACGGCGAAAAGTGTCAAACTCACCGCTAATACGATCGATACAAACACGTACAGCAATGTCACCTTCATATTTTTTCTTGGTAGCTGTTTCTAAAGCGGTTTCCATCGCTTCAAAAATGCTTTCACGTGGTAATGCTTTTTCATTAGAAACCGCATCAACAACCAGTAATATTTCCTTACTCATGCTACTTAGCCTTTAATTTATGTTAACTGTTTTATATATCTATAATGTTTAGAATTTTGCGACAAGGTTCGCTTTATCTACATTGCTGATAACAAGCTCGTAATCAATGCTATCAACTTCAACTATTAAGGTATCTTTTTCGATGGCAACTAATGGTCCTTTAAATTTACGACGACCATTTAAAGGCATCGACAATTTAATATTTACCGTTTCGCCAATCACTTCTTGAAAGTGTGCCAATTCAAATAATGGGCGATCAACGCCTGGTGATGACACTTCAAGGTTATATTCACTACTAATTGGGTCTTCTACATCTAAAACTGCACCCACTTGACGACTTACTTCAGCACAGTCATCGACATTAATGCCATTTTCATGGTCAATAAATAAACGTAAAATTGAGTTATTACCCGCACTGATAAATTCAACACCTAATAAGATTTTGCCTGTTTCTTCAACAGCAGGCCTTAAAAGTTCAGTTAGTTTTTGCTCAAACTTTGCCAAGCGTTTTCTCCTATTACCCACTGCTTTACTTAATGACTAAGCAGTACAATAAAAATTTTAGATATAAAAAAAGGGCATATAGCCCAGCGAAAATGTTGCTGTAATCATTTTTAACGTGTAAATATCACGCGTTAAAAACAAAAAAACCCCAAATCAGGGGCTTATTTCACTGTTTCCCCCTAGATAAGGCTAACGAACAGCTTTATCTGGCTATTAATAGCATTGCTATTAATAATTTTAGCAAGAATTATAAACGACAAAATATGTCAGTTTATCCAGTGGCATCTTACTAAATTCTACTGCGGCAAATTATATAGCGCTGCATCGCTTAGCGCAAGAGGCTTTAAAGATTTAAGCGAAAAATTATATCAATTGAGCCCCTAAATCATAAAAAAAGTAACAAAATACTACTAAAATTAATTTATATTTTACAAGATGTTAGTATTCACCCTATAATTAGCTATCATTTAAGACTGAAAATTCTATTGTTAAGTAAGGAGCTATCTTTAGCTCTCGATAGCATTTAAATGGAGCAATTAAATTAATCATGTATAAGTTTTCAAAGTTGTTCATTAAAAATTTATTTTTTGCGCTAGTGTTTATCATCGCACTTGCCGGTATTACCTATTACGCATTAAATACTTTTATGGGTCATCAAACTCAAGAACATCAACAAACCATACAATCAATTAGTAAACAATTTGCTACTGACGAAACACCTATCGATGAGGTTGCCACAAAACTTGCTGCTATATTAACTGCCAGTAATGCTTATCAAAGTCTTATTATCAAAAATAACGCTACCGTATTATTCACCTATACGAATAAACAAAATGCACCTTTATCATTAGCGACTGGGCAAAGAAAAACCACCTCTGCGGGTAAACTTAATTTACAAATACAGTATCAATTAGATTTTAGTTCTATGATTAATTTCATCAGCCAAGTATTTATTGGTGTGATGATACTAGCGCTAATCTTTGTCTTTATCTCCGCAAAACTGAACTACAAACTGCAATCGGTCATTCTTAAACTTATTAGCAAGCAAATTAGTAATGAATTAGCACAAGTTAATGATGATGATTTTATTACCAAAGGCAACAAGAGCGCTCAACAACTTGAGATACCCGCTTTAGAAGAAGGGATTGCTGAAATTAGAACTATGATGACTGAGCAACTAAAGAACACTAGCTCATTAGAGTTAGAAGCACACGTTGACAGTTTAACAGGCATCGAAAACAGAAATCGCTTTGTACAGTTTTATGAAAATCAAATTGTTAAAGAAAGTCCCATAAAATTTGGTGTTTTACTGATCACCCGTTGCTCTGAGTTACAAACCATTAATCAAGTGCATGGTTATAACTCGGGTGATAATTATATTGTTAAAGTTGCTGAATTAATCAAGAGCGCGCTTGCAACACGCTCAACAGGTAAACTTTTTCGCTTAAACAGCTCTGACTTTGCCACTATTCTTCCTAATGAACAGTTAAAGTCGGCAGAAGCATATGCTGATGAATTAATGGTAAAGTTTAATGACTACCAACAAATTAATGAATTGGACTCGGTTGCCTTTACCGGTTTAGTTTATTTTGATAAATCTAAACCTTTAGGTGAATTACTTGCCCTAGCAGATACTGGCGTTAGTGTTGCTCAAACACAAAAAACAAATTCATGGTACTCGCAAAAAGACATCGATATTCTTACCGACAACAGCGCTAATTTTGGCAGTCAAAACTGGCGACAAGAAATTGATAGTGTTTTAGAGGGTGGTCGCATTAGTTTGCTGTTACAACCGATACAACCTAGTGGCCGCAATAGCCGAGTTTATGGTGAGGTATTAGCTCGCTTCCTTAATGCCAATGAAGAAATGCTGCCGACAGCAACATTTATCGCTATGGCTGAAAAACTTGATAAAATCACCGAAGTAGACCGACTTATTATTGAGATTGCGATTAATGAGATAACCACTAAAAACATGCTTGAAAATAGTTACGGTATTAATATCAGTCCTCGAAGCATCAATGATGGTCACTTTATGATCTGGCTAGAGCGTAAATTACTCAGAGAACCCGCGGTTGCTTCTCGTTTGATTTTCGAAATTTCTGAGCTTGGTTTACAACAAAACTTAAAAACAGCTAAACGACTGGTAGACATGCTTCATCGAGTTGGTTCACGTGTTACAGTAGAGCGTTTCGGTGTTGGTTTAACCTCATTTAAATTCTTTAGAGATTTAACACCTGATTATATAAAAATGGATAGTTCTTATACGCGCGATATCGACGATGATAAGAACAACCAATATTTCTTGCGTTTAATGGTTGATTTAGCACACAGACTTGGCATAAATGTTCTCGCTGAAAGCGTTGAAAGCCAAGAAGAAAAACATACTTTGGAAAAATTATTTATTGATGGTTGCCAAGGTTACTATGTTGGAAAACCTGCGAAACTGTCTTAATTATTGACTGATTTGCAAGCAAAGCCGAATGATTAGTTTTCATTCGGCTTTTTTTATAAATTCACAATTTGTGTTGTCAAAACTAAAATATCGTATAAAACCTTAATACCCCTACTTTGCATGTGTTGTTATATCATATAAAAACACGGATAATAGCGGCAATAATATTATGAACAAACGAATGACTTATAAAGTAAATGACTGATTATCTGTTACTACTCGTAGGCACTGTCCTGGTAAATAACTTTGTCTTAGTGCAATTTCTCGGCTTATGCCCGTTCATGGGTGTTTCATCACGCACAGAAACCGCTATTGGCATGTCTTTCGCCACTGTTTTTGTAATGACAATAGCTTCACTGTTAAGCTATTTAGTGACGACCTATTTACTTGTACCGCTCAATTTAGAATACCTTACCACCATGAGCTTTATCTTGGTGATTGCAGTTGTCGTACAATTCACTGAAATGGTGGTGCATAAAACTAGCGCCAGTTTATATCGATTACTGGGAATATTTTTACCCTTAATCACCACCAACTGTGCGGTATTAGGTGTTGCTTTACTTAATTTGCGACTACAGCATGGCTTCTTTGAGTCTATTATTTATGGCTTTGGCGCAGCGCTTGGTTTCTCACTGGTATTAGTAATGTTTTCAGCCATGCGTGAAAAGCTGGCAAATGCTGATGTACCAACACCCTTTAAAGGCACAGCAATCGCAATGATAACCGCCGGTTTAATGTCATTAGCTTTCCTTGGATTTTCAGGCTTGGTGAAAATTTAGCATGAATATCCTACTCGCAATTCTCGTTCTAGGCTCTATCGCAGCCCTTTTTGGTGCCTTATTAGGTTACGCTTCAGTTCGCTTTAAAGTTGATGCCGACCCCATTGTTGACCAACTTGATGCCCTACTTCCGCAAACACAGTGCGGACAGTGTGGCTACCCTGGTTGTAAGCCATATGCGCAAGCCGTTGCAGATGGTGAAGCTATCAATAAATGTGCCCCGGGTGGTGAAGACACGATTAAAAAAATTGCCGATTTAATGGGCGTTGAAGTACAACCGTTAGATGAGAGTCATAGCCAAGGTGATATTGCTCAAAGTAACCGACCTAAAGTTGCCTTTGTCATAGAAGAAGATTGCATTGGTTGCACTAAGTGTATTCAAGCGTGTCCGGTTGATGCCATTATCGGCGCTGCCAAGCAAATGCACACAATAATTATCGATGAGTGTACCGGTTGTGACTTATGTGTTGCTCCATGCCCTGTTGACTGTATAGAAATGCGTGAATTACCCGACACTATACACAATTGGCAGTGGGATTTAGCCAGTATTCCAGTTAAGCAGTTGGATTAGGAGCAATAAGTGGAATCAGTAATTGAGCGTATCACTCGTGGACACTTCTGGGATTTTCATGGTGGAATTCATCCTCCACAGCAAAAGGAAATCACATCAAGTAAACCGATAAAGCAACTGGCTTTACCAAAACAGTTAATCATCCCATTGCAACAGCATATTGGCCGAGAAGGCGATTTACTGGTCTCTGTGGGTGAGAAAGTATTAAAAGGACAAGCACTCACCGCGAGCACTAACCCTATGGTAGTGCCTATTCATGCCCCTACTAGCGGTACGATAACAGGCATTAAACACTCGGTAATTGCTCACCCTTCCGGTTTAAGTCAATTATGTATATTTCTTGATGTTGATGATGAAGATAAATGGCGAGAACGACATGTTTGCTCTGACTTATCAACCCTGACAAATCACCAAATAATAGAAAAGATTGCCGATGCTGGTATCTCAGGTATGGGTGGCGCAGGTTTTCCTACCCATATAAAAGCGAATAGCAAACCAGACATTAATTTTCTTATTATTAATGGCGTAGAGTGTGAGCCTTATATTACTTCTGACGACCTATTAATGATGGAGCATAGTAATGGAATTGTTGACGGCATAAAGATACTCGATAAACTGCTAAACCCTGCCTTTATCCTTATCGCCGTTGAAGATAATAAGCCCAAAGCCATTAAAGCGCTACAAAATGCAACGACGGATATTGAAAAGATAAAAGTTTGCGCAGTTCCAACTAAATACCCTGCCGGTGGAGAAAAGCAGTTAATCCAAATGTTAACTGGACAAGAAGTTGCTAGCGGTACTTTGCCAATAAATAATGGCATCGTCATGCAAAATGTTGCCACTTGTTTTGCAATTAATGAGGCCGTTAGACACGACACCCCACTGATCAAACGTGTGGTAACCGTTACGGGTCAAGCTTTAGCAAAACCGCAAAATGTTTGGGCTTTGTTAGGTACTCCAGTTAACTTCTTACTAGAACAATGCGCCTTACAGCCCAGAGAAAATGTAAAACAACCGGTGATTATGGGCGGTCCTATGATGGGCTTTAGTGTGGCAAGTGATTTAGTCCCGATTATAAAAACCAGTAACTGTATTCTCGCCCCGAGTCAAAAAGAAATGCCGAGTGCATTTGATAACCAAAGCAAAGAAGTTGAATGTATACGCTGTGGTCAGTGTAGCGACGTTTGCCCAAGTCAACTTCTGCCGCAAGAATTACAATGGAGCGCAAAAGCTAAAGATTACCCACAATTGGAAAAACTCAACCTAAGTGATTGTATCGAATGTGGTGCCTGCGCTTATGTTTGCCCTAGTCAAATACCATTAGTACATTATTACCGTATTGCAAAAGCTGAGATTCGCCAACAGCAGCAATTAGATTTGAAAGCTGAAAAAGCGAAAGTGCGTTTTGAAGCACGAAAACTACGCTTAGAAAAAGAAAAGATTGCCCGTCAAGAAAAACACAAAAAAGCGGCTGCGGCTCGCAAAGCAGCAATGAACAAAAGCACACCAGAAGCAACAGGTGCTAAGTCTGCTGTTGCTGCAGCACTTGCTAGGGTTAAAGCGAAAAAAGCCGCTAAAGATGATAGCTCAGACAATAACACCGCTGAACACAATCAAACAGTAAACGAGGCGACAACAAGTGTTGCTGATGATCAAAAATCACAAGTTGCCGCTGCAATTGCCCGCGCTAAAGCGAAGAAAAAACTTAAGAGTGATAAAAGTAACCTAGTAACTCCGGAAAAAAGTACTGAACAAGCAACCACTAGTTCAGCAAAACCTACGACTAACAATGAATCCCCCGCAGATGCCTGTCTCTTATACACATCTGACGCTGCCGACGATCTACTCTGTGTAGAT
>CAJXPG010000137.1 GCA_913057925.1 uncultured Colwellia sp.
GAGATCTAGTACGGTCTCGTGGGCTCGGAGATGTGTATAAGAGACAGACGTATGACTGAACAAATGTATCAAGATTTTGATGATCTTAATATTATGCGCCCAGACATTGCGCCGACAGTTACTGGCCATATGGACGAAATCATCGCCTTAGTTGCCCGTCTTATTGAACGTAAACACGCTTACGTTGCCAGTAATGGTGATGTGTTATTCGATGTTAGTAGTTTTAAAGATTATGGCAAACTAAGCTTACAGAATTTAGATATGCTGCAAGCGGGCGCTCGTGTAGACGTTGATGAAGCTAAAAATAGCCCATTAGATTTTGTTTTATGGAAAATGGCTAAACCAGATGAGCCTAGCTGGGAATCTCCATGGGGCAAAGGTCGTCCAGGTTGGCATATTGAATGTTCAGCCATGAACAGTAAGCACTTAGGTGAGCATTTTGATATTCACGGCGGTGGCTCAGATTTACAGTTTCCACATCATGAAAATGAAATAGCACAATCATGCTGTGCTTATGATACGCCATACGTAAATTACTGGATGCATGGCGGTATGGTACAAATTAATAAAGAAAAAATGTCAAAGTCATTAAACAACTTTTTCACTTTACGTAGCGTACTGGATGAATATGACGCGGAATCTGTGCGTTTCTTTTTAACTTCTAGCCATTACCGTAGCCAGTTGAATTATTCACAAGATAATTTAACGCAAGCACGTGCAAGCTTAGAGCGAATTTACACCGCTTTACGTGATGTTACGCCAATCAAGGTTGAGCTAAAAGACAACGAATACGTTGGACGCTTTGAAAAAGCCATGAATGATGATTTCAATTGTCCTGAAGCAATGCCAGTATTATTTGAATTAGCAAGAGAAATAAATCGTGTTAAAGCTGATGATGCTACAGCAGCCGGTAAACTTGCCTTTATTCTTGTTTCATTAGGTGAAGTTTTAGGTGTTGCGCAAAATTCATCGGAAGACTTTTTACAAGGTGGAAGCGGTGATACTGATGAAGTAGCAGAAATTGAAGCGTTAATAGTGCAGCGTAATGAAGCTCGTGCTAATAAAGACTGGGCAATGGCTGATGATGCTCGTGATAAGTTAGCAGCATTAAACGTTATATTAGAAGACAGTGCAGGTAAAACGACTTGGCGTAAAGGCTAAAAGCATGTCTTTCATCATTATGTGATGGCATTGTGATTTGATATAAGCACAAATCACTTACTTAAAACTAAAAAGCCAGTATCTTAGATACTGGCTTTTTTAATATAATTTATTGCCGCTAAATTACTTTGTAATTAACTATGGAATTCTTCACAGGCAATTAAAGTATTCTCAATTAAGCTTGCTACTGTCATAGGGCCTACGCCACCCGGAACAGGTGTGATGTGGCTGGCACTTTCTTTTGCTTTTGCAAAACCAACATCGCCTACAAGCTTGCCATTATCTAGTCGGTTGATGCCAACATCGATAATAATAGCGCCTTCTTTAATCCATTCTCCTGGAATAAACTCAGGTTTACCGACGGCTACGACTAGTAAATCAGCATTTCGAACTTTGTTTTCTAAGTCTTTAGTGAATCGATGAGTTGTCGTCACGGTACAACCCGCTAACAACAACTCTAATGTCATAGGTCGACCAACGATATTGGACGCGCCAACAACAACCGCTTCTAAACCATGTGGTGAGACGCCAGTTGATGTGATTAGCTCCATAATACCTTTTGGAGTACATGGGCGAAGACCAGGTTGACGTAACGCTAACTTACCGACGTTATTAGGATGAAAACCATCAACATCTTTTTTAGGATTGATGTGTTCGATAATTAAATTGGCGTCTAATCCTTCAGGTAATGGTAGCTGTACAAGAATGCCATCAATTTCATCATCATTATTTAATTGGTCAATTAAGGTGAATAATTCGCCTTGGGAAGTGCTTGGTGGTAAGTCATAAGAGCGAGAAACAAATCCTACTTCTTCACATGCTTTACGTTTGCTCCCCACATAAACTTGTGATGCGGGATCGCTACCCACAAGAATTACCGCTAAACCTGGAGCACGTAACCCCTCGTCTATGCGTTTTTGTACTTTATCTTTAATAGAATGGCGTAGTTGTTGGGCGATCAACTTACCGTCAATTAGCGCTGCAGTCATAATACTTCACAAAAAGGTTAAAAACGTGACCATTTTCGCATATTAGAAAAGGTAATTATAGAAAAGAACGCTAAAGAGCTATTAAAAGTGCTTTTGAATTTAATTGCTGCTAAAAACATAGGTAATTTCCTTTTTTCCGATGATATTAGTGTTATTTTAATCAAGATGCTGTAAAAGTGAGCGAACAAACATTTATTTAAAAAAAGTGTTTGACGCGCAACGGGCAACTAGGTAATATCCGCCCCCGTTGAGAGAGCAAGCTTTTTTAACAATATGTCGGTGATTAGCGCAGCTTGGTAGCGCACTTGGTTTGGGTCCAAGGGGTCGCAAGTTCGAATCTTGCATCACCGACCACTCTCTTTTATTTTTCAGTAGTATTCAAAATACCTCAACAGTTTCACTTTTTACTTTTTACTTTAAAGAATCAATACCCCGAGATAATCTATCAATTTTTCCTAGTTTTTATTGTTTCTTATCGGCAGCTTGATTGTATTAACTAAATCACACGAACATAGTTTATATACATCCTCTATTTACTTTAATTAGCGTTAATGAGCTTTTTATAGACCCAAGCAAAATAAAACCTAACAAATCTATTTTCTATAGCAATAAACCAACATCACTCCATTTAGCGTCATTCAATACAGTCGATTGTAGTAAAGTCTTTGCTTGTTAACTCTCCGTAATTAGCCATAAAACTTGATTGTAATTGCTTTTAGATGAGCTTTTTTCGTATAGCTTAAAACATACACCTTGCAACTTTTTTTTGCCCTAGCTATAATTCTGCGTCATATTTTGTAACAGGGCATCATTTGATGGTTGTTTTAGTCACTTTTTACTAAAGCAAAAGTTAATATTTGGTGCATAAAAAGCGTAATACGCTAAGTTTTTGAGGTATATAAATGCAAGTTTCAGTTGAGACTACACAAGGTTTGGAACGTCGTCTGACTATTTCTGTTCCGGCCGAAAAAGTAGATGTAGAAGTTAAGAATCGTCTTCGTCAAATTAGTAAAACACAGCGTATTAATGGTTTCCGTCCTGGTAAAGTTCCACCGTCAGTGATTCAAAAGCGTTACGGTAAATCAGTACGTCAAGAAGTTGCTGGTGAAATCATGCAACGTAATTTTGTTGACGCTATAGTTGCAGAAAAAATCAACCCAGCAGGTCGTCCTGCTTTTGTTGCTAAAAGCAATGAAGACGGTAAAGATTTAGAGTTCGAAGCAACGTTTGAAATCTACCCAGAAGTAGAATTAAAAGATTTAGAAAAAATTGCTATCGAGCGTCCAGACGTAGAAGTAACCGATAAAGATTTAGACGAAATGTTTGTAACGCTACAAAAGCAACACCAAACATGGAAAGAAAATAAACGTAAAACTAAGAAAGGCGACAAGCTTACTTTAGACTTTACTGGCCGTGTTGACGGTGAAGAGTTTGAAGGTGGTAAAGCTGAAGCTTTCGAATTAGAACTAGGTGCAGGTCGTATGATCCCTGGTTTTGAAAAAGAAGTTACTGGTATGAAAGTTGGTGAAGAGAAAACTATCAACGTAACTTTCCCTGAAGATTACCATGCAGAAAACCTAAAAGGTAAAGATGCTGAGTTTGATGTAGTTGTTCATAAAACAGAAGGTCCAATCCTTCCTGAAATTGATGAAGAGTTTGCTAAGCTTTTCGGTATCGAAGAAGGTGGTGTTGAAGCTTTACGTACTGAAGTTAGCAAAAACATGGCACGTGAATTATCACAAGCCGTTAAAGCTAAAGTTAAAACACAAGTAATTGATGGTTTATTAGCAGGCCATGAAGTTGATTTACCTGCTGCTTTAGTTACTCAAGAAGTAGATGTTTTACGTCAACAAGCAATGCAACGTTTCCAAGGTCAAATGGACCCTAAGAACTTGCCAGAGCTTCCAGCAGAGATGTTTACTGAACAAGCTGAACGTCGCGTTAAAGTAGGGTTATTACTTGGTGAAGTAATCAAGGTGAATGAACTTAAAGTTGATGATGCTAAAGTAAATGAATTAATTGCTTCAGCGGCTTCTGCTTACGAAGATCCAAAAGAAGTAATTGATTACTACGCTAACAACCAAGAACTTATGCAACAAATGCAAAACGTTGCTTTAGAAGAGCAAGCGGTTGAGCTTTTAGTTGAAAAAGCTAAAGTTTCTGATAAAAAAGCTAGCTTTAACGAGTTAATGAACCCAGAAGCGAAGTAATATTAAGTAAAGCTGAAGTTTATTGTCTTTTAAGTTAGTTTTGCATTGACAATAGACTTAGCAATCGCTTAAATTTAATGGCTTGTATGGCAACATACAGGCCATTTTTATTTATTAAGGGAAGGTATACCTTGTTTAACTCTCATATTAATTCTCAAATTATGTCACAAAGTTCATCTCAGGTTTCATCACAAAGCAACGCAACAGGTATCGAAAGTGCGTTAGTCCCTATGGTTGTTGAACAAACATCAAAAGGTGAACGTTCATATGATATCTATTCAAGGTTATTAAAAGAACGTGTAATCTTTCTTTGTGGTCAGGTTGAAGACCATATGGCCAATTTAATTATTGCCCAACTATTATTCTTAGAGTCAGAAAGTCCCGATAAAGATATCTTTCTTTACATAAACTCTCCTGGTGGCTCTGTTACAGCAGGTATGGCTATTTATGACACGATGAAGTTCATCAAACCAAATATTAGTACGGTTTGTATCGGTCAAGCAGCAAGCATGGGTGCATTTTTATTATCAGGTGGTGAAAAAGGTAAGCGATATTGTCTACCTAATGCCAGAGTGATGATTCATCAACCTTTAGGTGGCTTCCAAGGTCAGGCGTCTGATTTTGAAATACACGCAAAAGAAATTTTATTTATAAAAGAAAAGCTTAACAAATTAATGGCTGAGCATACTGGACAAACACTAGAGCAAGTTTCTCAAGATACCGATCGAGATAATTTCTTAAGTGCAGAAGCTGCGGTTGAATATGGTTTAGTTGACTCCATATTAGAACAACGTAACGATAAATAGGAATTCAGTGTATACTTAACGGTATAGATTGAAAGATAAATGGATTTATTGGTATTAAAGTTTAGAGGTAGGCATGACCGATATTAAAAGTGGTGGCGATAGCGGTAAATTACTTTACTGCTCATTTTGTGGCAAAAGCCAGCATGAAGTAAGAAAACTTATTGCTGGTCCATCAGTATTTGTTTGTGATGAATGTGTTGAGCTATGCAATGACATCATCCGTGAAGAAATTTCAGAAATTTCGCCAAAAGAAAGTAAAGAAGCGTTACCTTCTCCTATCGAGATCCGTGAAAGCCTTGACGATTATGTAATCGGTCAAGATCATGCGAAAAAGGTCTTAGCTGTTGCAGTTTATAACCATTATAAGCGTTTACGTAATGGTGATAGTCATAACGGTGTTGAACTTGGTAAAAGTAATATCTTATTAATTGGTCCTACAGGTAGTGGTAAAACATTACTTGCACAGACTTTAGCACGCTTACTTGATGTACCGTTTACTATGGCTGATGCGACCACGCTAACTGAAGCGGGTTATGTCGGTGAAGATGTAGAAAATATTATTCAAAAGTTACTGCAAAAGTGTGACTATGACGTTGAAAAAGCACAGCGTGGTATTGTTTATATCGATGAGATAGATAAGATTTCGCGTAAATCTGATAATCCATCTATTACGCGTGATGTATCAGGTGAAGGCGTTCAACAAGCATTATTAAAGCTTATTGAAGGTACCGTTGCTTCGGTTCCACCACAAGGTGGTCGTAAGCATCCTCAGCAAGAGTTTTTGCAAGTAGATACTTCTAAAATACTATTTATTTGTGGTGGTGCATTTGCAGGCTTAGATAAAGTTGTTGAACAGCGCAATCACACTGGCACGGGTATTGGTTTTGGTGCCGAAGTACGTGGAAAAGACCAAGAGAAATCTTTAACTGACCACTTAGCTGAAGTAGAGCCTGAAGATTTAGTTAAATATGGTTTGATTCCTGAGTTTATTGGTCGTTTACCTGTAGTTGCAACATTACGTGAACTTGATGAAGAAGCACTGATTCAAATCCTACAAGAACCAAAAAATGCATTAACCAAGCAGTTTACCGCATTATTTGATATGGAAGATGTTGAGTTAGAGTTTAGAGCTGATGCATTGCATGCTGTAGCGCGTAAAGCGATGGACAGAAAAACAGGTGCACGTGGTTTACGTTCTATTGTTGAAGCTGTATTACTTGATACCATGTATGAATTACCTTCGATGGAAAACGTTAGCAAAATAGTTGTTGATGAAAACACCATTAAAGGCGAGAGCAAACCTATTATTATTTACGATAGCAAGCAAGACCAAGCTGCTTCAGAGTAAATAACTCAGTAATGAAAAAGCCTCATTGAAAAGTATCTTTATACTTCTCAATGGGGCTTTTTTGATCGTATAGTAAAAATTAACATTTAATTTGTGCTTTATTACTTTCTGTTGTTGAAAGTTATCTAGCTAGCCCCATATAGTTTCTATAGCTGTTTCCTTTAATTAAAATTATTCCCAAGAAGAGTAGCCAATGAGTAAAGAATTATCTGGTGTCGTTGAGATCCCCGTTTTAGCCTTAAGAGATGTTGTTGTTTACCCGCAAATGGTTATTCCGCTTTTTGTTGGCCGTGAAAAGTCTATTCGTTGTTTAGACCTTGCTATGGAAAATGACAAGCAGGTATTTCTAGTGGCGCAAAAAGATGCTGCTATCGATGATCCTAATGCTGAGGATGTCTACAGCACAGGTACAGTTGCAACAATATTACAAATGCTAAAACTACCTGATGGTACGGTTAAAGTACTCGTAGAGGGCTCACAACGTGCTCAAATAAAACATTTCGTTGAAACAGAAGAATATTTCAGTGCTGAAATAGAGTATGTGCAGCAGACAACGGAATTAACTGATGAAGTTGAAGTTTTAGTGCGTTCAGCCATCTCTCAATTTGAAGGCTATGTAAAACTTAATAAAAAAATTCCACCTGAAGTATTAACCTCTGTTTCAGGTATCGATGATCCTGAGCAACTTGCTGATACGATGGCAGCTCATATGCCACTGAAACTGGAAGACAAGCAAAAAGTTTTAGAGATTCTTGATGTAAACGTTCGCTTAGAGCATCTGATGGCCTTGATGGAAGGGGAGATTGACCTTCTACAAGTTGAGAAAAAAATTCGTACACGCGTTAAAAAGCAAATGGAAAAGAGCCAGCGTGACTACTACCTGAATGAACAAATGAAGGCAATTCAAAAAGAGCTTAATGAGGGTGAGGATTCACCTGATGAACTTGATCAAATGACCAAGCGCATTGAAGAAGCGCAAATGCCTAAAGAAGCAAAAGATAAAACCTTAGCTGAATTCCAAAAGCTTAAAATGATGTCGCCAATGTCAGCAGAAGCGACCGTAGTGCGCAGTTACATTGATACTATGATTAATGTGCCTTGGAAAAAGCGTAGTAAGCTTAAGCGTAACTTAGCCCTTGCTCAAGACGTATTAGATAAAGACCATTTTGGCTTAGACAAAGTAAAAGAGCGTATTCTTGAGTATTTGGCCGTGCAACAGCGTGTCAGCCAGCTTAAAGGGCCTATTCTATGTTTAGTTGGACCTCCGGGTGTTGGTAAAACGTCACTAGGACAATCTATTGCTAAATCAACTGGACGTAAATATGTTCGTATGGCACTTGGTGGCGTACGTGACGAAGCAGAGATTCGTGGTCATCGTCGTACCTATATCGGCTCCTTGCCAGGTAAGTTAATTCAAAAAATCTCAAAAGTAGGGGTTAAGAATCCATTATTCTTGCTTGATGAAATTGATAAAATGGCTTCAGATATGCGTGGCGATCCAGCCTCAGCACTACTTGAAGTATTAGACCCAGAGCAAAACACCACATTTAATGATCACTATTTAGAAGTCGATTACGATTTATCTGATGTGATGTTTGTTGCTACGTCTAACAGCATGGATATCCCAGGTCCACTA
Source organism: uncultured Colwellia sp. (assembly GCA_913057925.1). Taxonomy (GTDB): domain Bacteria; phylum Pseudomonadota; class Gammaproteobacteria; order Enterobacterales; family Alteromonadaceae; genus Colwellia. Next base: position 8,151 of record CAJXPG010000137.1, read on the forward strand.
CTTGACCGTATGGAAGTTATTCGCTTGTCTGGCTATACCGAGGATGAGAAATTAAACATTGCTAAAAATCATTTACTGACCAAGCAAATTGAACGAAATGGTTTGAAGGCAAAAGAAATTGAAATAGAGGATAGTGCCATCATTGGCATTATCCGCTATTACACTCGCGAAGCTGGTGTGCGTAGCCTAGAGCGCGAAATTTCTAAGCTGTGCCGTAAAGCAGTTAAATCAATCTTGTTAGATAAGAAACTGAAAAAAGTCACGGTTAATCAAGAGAACTTAAATGAATTTTTAGGTGTTCAACGTTTTGATTATGGTAAAGCTGATGATGAAAATCGTATTGGTCTAGTAACAGGGTTAGCGTGGACACAAGTTGGCGGTGAATTACTAACGATTGAAACAGCATCTGTACCAGGCAAAGGTAAATTAACTTATACCGGGTCCTTAGGTGATGTTATGCAAGAGTCAATTCAAGCGGCGATGACGGTTGTCCGTAGTCGCACTGAAAAACTACGCATCAATGATGACTTTAATGAAAAACGTGACATCCATGTGCATGTTCCTGAAGGGGCCACACCGAAAGATGGTCCAAGTGCAGGTATTGGCATGTGTACAGCGTTAGTTTCAAGTTTAACCGGTAATCCGGTTAGAGCTGATGTTGCCATGACGGGGGAAATTACTTTACGCGGTGAAGTACTCGCCATTGGTGGTTTGAAAGAGAAACTACTTGCGGCGCATCGTGGTGGTATTAAGACTGTTATTATACCTCACGAAAATGAGAGAGATTTGCAGGAAATCCCTGAAAATGTCAAAGCTGACTTAGCAATTCATCCAGTAAAATGGATAGATGAAGTACTGGCAATAGCCCTAGAACACCCTGTTGAACAGTGGAAGGTAGAAAAATAGGCTGTGTAAACCTTGTACTTTTTTGATGATTTACATCAAAAAAGTACAAAAAAGCTATTTTTTTTGCGAAAAACTGCAATTTTCGCTTTTCAAACGCTGAAACTATGGTAAGTTAACTACGCTTATATCGCTAGACCCCTTATTCCCTATGTTACATAGGTGAATTGTCGGGAACTATAGAGCGAATATTTTCTAAACTCAGCGCTTCAAGTATTCGAAAAGATTTTATATTAATTCGATTACATTATTAAAAAAAGGATAGCGTTGTATAATAACAATTGAAGGGGTATACACTGTGAATAAATCTCAACTAATCGAGAAAATTGCTGCTGGTGCAGACATCTCAAAAGCTGCTGCGGGTCGTGCGTTAGATTCATTTATTGGCGCTGTTACTGATGAGTTAAAAGATGGCGAGCAAGTTGCTCTTGTTGGTTTTGGTACTTTCTCTGTACGTGACCGTGCTGCACGTACTGGTCGCAACCCACAAACGGGTGCTACTATCCAAATCGCTGCTGCTAAAATCCCATCTTTTAAAGCGGGTAAAGCATTAAAAGACGCGTGTAACTAGTCATAACCTAGACTTAGTTATTCTGTATTAGAAACCACCTTTTAGGTGGTTTTTTACTTTATAGGTTATTAAAGCTAAGCAACTGGCTTTAAATAAGACGAAAAATAATAATAAATTTGCATTTAGTTAATGTTGTGCTTCTAGCCGCGCCTATCATCTGCTAAAATCGCGAGCAACTTTAATTTAAAGATACCTAAGTCTAGTTGTTTTAGACATAAAAAAAGAGAAAGAAATGTTAGAAGATATTCGTGAAAAATCGCAGGGATTGACTGCCAAAATTATTCTTGGTTTGATTATCCTAACCTTCGCTGTTGCCGGTGTTGGAAGCTATACCAATTCAGTTGATACTTCAGTAGCTACAGTTAACGGTGAAGCTATCAGCCAGCAAGCTTTTAATAAAGCTTATCAAGCACAGCGTGGTCGTATGGCTCAACAGTTTGGTGAAATGTTTGATACTTTATCAAATGATGCCAACTACATGGCTAACTTTCGTCAAGGTGTTTTAGATAACCTAATCAATGAAAAACTCATTGATCAAAATAGTGAAGCACTTGCTATTCGTGTTTCAGATGAACGCTTAAAGTCTACAATTCGTCAAATGCCTGAGTTTCAAGTTGATGGTGCTTTTGATAACAATCGTTATCTAGCTATTATCAACCAAGCAGGTTTTTTTCAGTCTTCAGATTTTCGTGATTACTTAAGAGTTGAAATGACTCGTCGTCAACTAAGTCAAGCGCTTGTTGCTACAGAGTTTAACTTGCCTTATCAAGAGAAACTTCAACTTGCGCTGCAAAACCAAACACGTGATATTCGCTTTGCCACAATTTCAGCTGAGCAGTTTAAAGCAGGTATTGAGTTAACGGATGAAGAAGTTAATGCTTACTACTTAGCAAACCAAGCGCGCTTTGAAAATAAAGAGCAGGTTAAAGTTGACTTTATTAGCTTGAATGTTGCTGATATTGCTAAAGGCATTGAAATCACTGATGAAGATGTTAGCCAGTATTACCAAGAGAATCTTGCAAGCTTTACAGACACAGAGCAACGTCGTATTTCTCACATTTTAATTGAGTTTGCTGACGGTAACGAAGATGATGAAACGTCTAAGACACAAGCTGAAGCTATTCTAACGCGTTTAGAACAAGGTGAAGATTTTGCTGCTTTAGCTAAAGAACTATCTAACGATACCTTCAGCGGTGAAAACGGCGGTGATTTAGAGTGGTTAGAGCCAGGTGTCATGGAAACTAGTTTCGATGAAGCTGCTTTAGCCTTATCAACTATTGGTGATACAAGTGCATTAGTAAAAACGAGTTTTGGCTATCATGTTTTAAAACTAACGGATTACAAAGCAGAAGTTGTTCAGCCACTAGCAGACGTTAAAGCTGAATTAACACTTCAGTTAAGTAATGACCAAGCCCAAGAGCAGTTCTTCGCTTTACAGCAAGAGATGGCGCGTATTAGCTTTGAATTCCCTGATAGTCTAGAAGATGCTGCTAATGAAGTGAATGTAGAAATACAAACATCTCCATGGTTATTACGTAATGGTAATGCTGCACCGTTTGACCAAGCAAAAGTTTTAGAAGCGGCTTTCTCTGAAATGGTATTGCAAGATAATATGAACTCAGACTTAATTGAAGTGAATGATGATGTTGCACTTGTTTTACGTTTAAACACTTTCCAAGAAGCCAACGTAAAGCCATTAGCTGAAGTAGAAAATCAAATCAAAGACATTTTAGTTAATCAAAAAGCGACAGAGCAAGCACAGAAAACGGTTGATTCATTATTAGCTGAATTTAATGCTGGAACGGATATTACATCGAAGTTAACAGAACTAAACAGTAGCTTTACCACTAAAGCGAAAGTTGCGCGCTATAGCCCTGAAATTGACCAAAGCATCAGCCGTGCTGCATTCGTGCTACCACACCCAGTTGATGGTGTTGTTTCAGCATCAAGTGTTGCCTTAAGTAACGGTGACTTGGCATTAGTTGAAGTGACTTCTGTCGATGTTAGTGATGCAGCTGCTAATCCTAATTTAGCCGAACAACAAACTTCTCAGTTAGCCCAATCAGCTTACAAAAGTTTTGTTGATTCGTTAAAAGTTGGCGCGAAAATTACGCGTAAAGCGGTTGCAGAGCCTGTAAACGTTTACTAAGCATATATTCACTAATTAAGGCTTGTTAATAAGACTTTCTTAGTTGCACAGATAAAACCAGTGATACTTTGTCACTGGTTTTTTTTGCATAAAATCTTAGTCTTGATGGTTTTTAGCAAATCAAAACTTTGTTGTTGGTAACTATGATTGAAAAGGACGGAACACAATTCTAGATAACCTGAACTCGGTTTAAGAGATGTTTTTATACATTAAATATCAATGCGTTAAAGTTTTACCTTGATACTAGCTTGCTAGTTTTTCTTGATTCAAGGCAAGTTCATGCGTCAATAGCTGGTCT
>CAJXPG010000138.1 GCA_913057925.1 uncultured Colwellia sp.
ACAGAGTAGATCGTCGGCAGCGTCAGATGTGTATAAGAGACAGATTTTTTACAAACTAGACGTTTGTTAGGTTTATATAGTTTTGTTTATGCGTTTATGCATATCACTAACTTTCTCGCCTTTGATTTGCAATTTGCTTGGTCGCTGTTTTTTAGTGAAATAGTCGAGCGACCCTATATAACCATAGGCATGCTCGCTTTTATCTTACTCACCGCGCTAGCGATCACCTCACATAATACGTTAAGGGCGAAGATGGGGAAGTCCTGGCAGCAGTTACATAATGCTATTTACCTTATCGGTGTCTTAGTGGTGATTCACTTTTATTGGTCGGTGAAGTCAGAGCTCAGCTCGCCGGTAATTTATGCTGTGATAACCCTGTCTTTATTGTTGTTTCGCTATAAAAAAATCAAAGCTTTGATCTTATCGATGTTTAGTAACAAAACAGTTAAATTTTAACCAGTTTTATGATGGTTAACCGCTGGCTTTTTCTATAACCTAAGCGAGTAAATGAATATATATTTTATATGTAATAATTTTTATGCAAGGCGATTGATGTAAGCTATGGAAGCGTTGTTAATTTGGGATGATGGAATGAGTGTCGGGGTTGAGAGCCTAGACAATGATCATAAGCAGCTTATCAAAATACTATCGCAATTGATGTCTGCAAAAAATGAAAACAGCGAATGGCATATTGTAGAAGGGATTTTTCAAAAGTTAGAGCATTATTGTTTAAGCCACTTTGCTCGTGAAGAAGCCTTGTTAGCTAAAATTAACTATCAGCAACTTGCAGAGCATAAAGTCAGTCACCAACGTTTTATCAATAAAATTCCTCAGTTAAAAAAACAGTGGTATGCGGATAGCTCTGAGCCTGAAGTGGTGAAAGAAAAGATCGTAATATTTTTACAGCAGTGGTTACTCAAGCATATTCTTGAAGAGGATTTAGATTATGTACCCGCAATTAATTGCTTCCAAGAGTTTCGTCGCTATAAAACCCGTAAAAAAGCGAAAAACCCATGGCTAAGGTTTTGCTCTGTTAAGCTTTCTCAACACTTAACCTTAAGTAAACGGGTCATCATTACTACTTTGTTACCGTCAATCGCCGTGTTTGCGTTATGCTTTTTTATCCTCAAAGATAATTACCAACGTTACCACAATATCACTAAAGTGGTTGCTCTTAACTCAATGATTGAGCAAGTGAACGGTATTACTCACTCACTGCAAGCCGAGCGCGGCCTCTCTAGTGGCTATACCAGCTCAAATTATCAAAACTTTTCTCAGCAGTTGTCCAACCGCCAAGAAAGCACAGATGCAAAAATTCATTACTTTTTGTGGTTACTTGATCAGCCAGTCAACCGTGAATTAAAACAGAGTTTGCAAGCCTATATCGTTAAGGTTCAAAGTACAGTAGATAACCTTGCCAGACATAGAATGCATCTTGATCAAAAGTTAATTAGTTTTGATGACACTTACTTTGCCTATACCAAATTAATTGAGCAACTCTTATCCGTCTCAGATCATTTGGTGCACATAGAAATAGGGCCCAATTATATTAATGATATATCGGCGATTAATTCTATATTGCGCTACAAAGAATTTATGGGGCAAATTCGTGCCATGGGCATGAAAATGGTCGAAAGTAATCAACAAGATATTTATGCGAATAAAGAAATTAGCATACTCATCGGTAAACAACTAAATACGCTGCGCATTTTTAAAAATGCGTCAAATGAAACGCAAGCATCGCTTTGTGAAATGTATTGCGATGGCGCTGCTCAGCGTCAGCAACTCGAGTTTACCTATGCAAAAGTAATGCAGCACACAGATAAAGAGGTGAGGGCACAGAGATGGTTTAAAGTGATGTCATCGAAAATTGATATGATTAATACCGTTGTTGAAGGCTTAGTTGTTGAGTTTAATGATGAAATCTATAGAGAAAGTCAAAACCTTAAAATGGAAGGTTATCTGATTATCTTTTTCTTATCCCTGTTTTTATTGGTGATTATATTTTTTGCCTTAGTGCTCAATTACAGCATCATTAGTCCGGTGAGAAAATTAACCTATGCACTGAATGAGATGTCCGTAGGGCAGCATAATATTCATTTTAATCATAGGGCTACTAATGATGAAATTGGCTCTATGCAACTGGCTTATGAGAAATTGCGGCGAAAATTACTGCAGGGTGATATCTACAAAGCGACGGTCTCTCAGCAGCAAGAAGAAATTCAATATAGGAAATCTCAGCAAGATCATTTTCAGCACTTAGCGCTAACTGATGCTTTAACGGGGGCAGTTAATCGTCATTACTTTAATGAGGTACTCGAGCAAGAAATAGGCAATGTTAATACTCATGGCAAGCCTTTATCGATAATGGTGTTAGATATTGATAACTTTAAAAGCATTAATGACAATTATGGCCATAATGTTGGTGATGAAGTGTTAATACGCTTTTATCAAGCGTGTGATGATGCCGTACGTAGTAGTGATGTCGTTGCCCGAATTGGTGGCGAAGAATTTGTCATTGTGATGCCAAATACTGAATTAAATAATGCAGGGAGGTTTGCTGAGAGGCTGAGAGAAAATATAGCAGGGCTTGAAATTTTCATTGCCGAGCAACATATCTCTATCACCGTGAGTATTGGGGTTAGCCAGTGGCATGGAGACTACTTTACTAGTGCGGAGTCTTTCGTTGATCATGCGGATAAATCTTTATACCAAGCCAAGAAAACCGGCAGAAACAAAGTAGTAGTAACTCCGGTAGCGCAAGAATCACACTAATTATCGTCATTAAGCGTAGATAACTGACTGTTTATCGTCATAACCTTGTTGTTTTAGCAAAAAAAATTTAAGGTATTGAGCACTATGCTTCCAACAGGAATAAAGATGCTCAAAAAAACATTTACTATTAATAAAAGCACGCTTACCTTGCTCAGCGCAAGCATGCTGTCTATTGGCTTAACCGCTTGCCTTCCTACTGAAAAACAAGATGCGAAGGTTGTTATCAACAAAAACCCTTATCCAAGTACCTACCAAGTACTCCCAGCACAAACAACGTTATTAACTAACGCAACTATCTTGACTGGTACAGGTCAGCGCTTGAATAACGCTGATATTTTACTTGCTAACGGGAAAGTAATAGAAGTTGGTAACGACTTAGCAGCCAAAGACGCTAACGTTATTGATGTACAAGGAAAGTGGATAACGCCAGGTATTATTGATGTTCACTCTCATTTAGGGGTTTATCCTAATCCACAAGTAGAGTCTCACTCAGATGGTAATGAGATGACTTCACCAAATACATCAGAAGTATGGTCTGAACACAGCGTTTGGCCACAAGACCCAGCTTTCCAAGCTGCGCGTGCAGGTGGTATTACTAGCTTACAAATCTTACCTGGTTCAGCCAACTTATTTGGCGGTCGCTCAGTTACCTTGCGCAATGTACCAAGTGAAACGATGCAAGGTATGAAGTTTGACGGCGCGCCATATGGATTGAAAATGGCATGTGGTGAAAATCCTAAACGTGTTTACGGTAGCCGTAAGGTTTTACCTTCAACACGTATGGGTAATGTTGCCGGTTATCGCAGTGCATGGCTTGCTGCAACCGAGTACAAACGTGCTTGGGATAAATACGATAGTGATTACAGCGCAGGTAAAAATCCTCAAGCGCCAAAACGTGATCTAGAGCTTGATACCTTAATGGGTGTATTAGAGGGTGAAATTCTTATTCATAACCATTGTTATAAAGCTGAAGAAATGGCAGTAATGGTCGATTTATCAAAAGAATTCAATTATCACGCAGGTACATTCCACCACGCCATTGAAGCATACAAAATTGCTGATTTATTAGCAGAAAACGGTAACTGTGCTGCAATGTGGCCAGACTGGTGGGGCTTTAAAATGGAAGCTTACGACATGGTTGAGGAAAACGTCGCCATCGTTGATGCCGTGAAAAATTCATGTGCTGTTGTTCACTCAGATTCATCAACGACTATTCAGCGCTTAAATCAAGAAGCAGCTAAAGTGATGTATCGTGCCAATGAAAATGGTTTTGCCTTAAAAGAAGAGGACGCCATTAAATGGATTACAGCTAACGCTGCTAAATCATTAGGAATTAACGATGAAGTGGGCAGTTTAGAAGCAGGCAAAAAGGCTGATGTTGTCATTTGGAATATGAACCCATTTAGTGTTTATGCCAAAGCTGAACAAGTCTTTATCGATGGTGCAAAAGTTTACGATAGCTCTGATGCAAAATATCAAGCTAAAAGTGACTTCTTACTAGGCCAAAATCTAGATAATCACACTGATACCGCGAACAGCAAATAATAGGAATGACAATGAAAAATACAAATCTACTAAATTCATTGCGCCTTGCTATTCTAGGCGCATTAACGATAACCGCTACCGCTGCTCAAGCAGAGTCTATTGCGATCACCAATGCCACAGTTTATACCGTTGCTAAAAAAGGTATTTTATCTCAAGCGACTGTATTAATGGATGATGGAAAAATTACGGCTGTTTATAGCAGTGACGAAGTTCCTGAGTCACTTAACGCTGAGACTATTATTGATGCAAAAGGTCGTATTTTAACGCCGGGCTTTATTGCCTCTAAAAATTTACTGGGTCTTGTTGAAGTCGGCGCTGTTTCTGCAACCCGTGACGCTAGTGATAAAAAAGCAGATTTAACTTTTGATGCCAGCTTGGCTTTCAACCCTAAATCAACTTTAGTTGCTTATGCACGTAAAGGCGGCATTACCAATAACTTGGTGATGCCATATGGTGGAGAAAACACTTTTACTGGCCAAAGTTTTGCGGTAAACCTTTCGGGTGAACTTGGTGAAAGTGTTGTTGCTAAGCAAAATGCTGTTATTGTTTCTTTAGGTGCAAGTCGTAAAGGTTCACGCGCGGTTGCATTGCAAACGTTAGGTAATGAGCTTGCCGATGCCAAAAAAGCATTAACCAAAGCTGAAAAGGCAAAAGCTAAAAAAACTAAGGACAGTAAAGAAGCGAAGCAACCTTCTCGCGCACAGCAAGAAATGTATGCTTTATTGGCAGGTGATAAACCATTGTTAGCTTATGCGGATAGAGCCACAGACATCTTAGCTTTATTAGCGTTAAAACAAGAATATAGTCTTGATTTAGTACTTGTAGGTGCGAGTGATGCGGTCTTAGTGAGTGACGAGATCGCCAAGGCTGGTGTAGTAGTTATGACCAGCGGCATTGATAACTTGCCAAGCAGTTTTGACTCATTGCATAACTCACTTAACAATATTGCTAAGCTAACTCAAGCGGGCGTTAAAGTTATTATGAGTAATAGTGGTGAAAGCCATAATATTAATCAATTACGCTTTGATGCTGGTGTTGCCGTAGCCAATGGTTTAGATAAAAATGCTGCACTAGCGTCGATTACCGCTAATGTTGCAGATACCTTTAAACTTAACACTGGGCGAATTGCTGTTGGTAAGAATGCTGATCTAGTTTTATGGAGTAACGACCCTTTTGAGATTAGTACTAAAGTTGATGCAATGTGGATAGGTGGTCAAGCGATGTCACTTAAATCACGTCAGGATGCATTACGTGAACGCTATACGACACAATCGAATATGCCTCGCGCTTATACTAAGTAATCGCAGGCTAAGCGTTTTCATGTTCCGATAACGCATCAAGTTTGTTTTATTCTAAAACCGCACTATTGAGCTTTGCTTAATTGTGCGGTTTTTTATTTTTAAAATCGACAATACTTGAATTTTAACTAGCTACCTTTATCATTGAAGCTTATCTTTGTTAACTCACTCTTTTTTAAGTAACTCTTATGCGTTTATTTCTACTTGCTCTTTTGCTGGTAAAACTTAGTACTTTGGCTTTCTCTATCCAAGCTCGAGATAAAGTCGGTTTAGTGTTGAGTGGTGGCGGCGCTAAAGGCTCCGCGCACATCGGTGTGCTAAAGGTATTAGAGCAAAATAACATCCCAGTAGATTATGTTGTTGGTACAAGTATCGGTGCATACGTGGCTGGTATGTATGCACTAGGTTATGAAGTTGATGAAATAGAAAAAATCATGATGAGTTTAGCTTGGGCTGATGGTTACTCTGATACTATCCCACGAGAGTCACTCTCTTATGTAAATAAGCAGCACAGAGATAGATATAATTTAGGTATTAGGCTTGGCTACAGCGGTGGTGAGTTTAAAGTGCCACACGGATTATTGCTTGGACAAAGTGCTTATCAAATTTTGCAATTATCGACTGATAGCATTCAAACCTTTGATAGCTTTGATGATTTAGCCATTCCATACCGCGCTGTTGCCTCTGATATTGTTACCGCCAAAATGGTGGTGCTTGATAAAGGCAATATCAACCAAGCAATGAAGGCTTCTGCCGCTGTACCAGGTATTGTTGCCGCAGTAGAAATTAATGGTCAAATTCTGGTAGATGGCGGTATTACCAATAATATGCCTATTGATGTAGTCAAAAAAATGGGCGCAGACATTGTTATCGCCGTTGATATCGGCTCACCGCTTGCTGGGCAAGAAGAGTTAACCAGTACGGTTGCGGTGTTAAATCAGCTATCGACAATACTAACTAATAATACCAGTTTGAAGCAAAAAGAATTATTATCTGAGCAAGATATTTTGTTACGACCAGCTATTGATAATTTGAGTACTACTGACTGGTCGGTAATGCCACAGGCATTGGAGCTTGGTGAACAATCTGCACAACAACACTTATCATTGTTAACCAAACTGTCTGTTAATGATGAGGAATATCAACACTATAAAACACAAAAACGTGATAAGGCTCAGCAATGGTTTAACGCCTTGCCGCAAAAGATAGTCAATATCGTGGTGCGAAATGACTCAAAAGTTGAAAATGATATTATTACCAAACACCTTGCCATAGGGTTAGGTGAAAGTGTCTCTAAAGCGCAAGTCGATTTAGCGATTGATAGAGTGTATGCCTTAGATAAGTTTGAACAAGTATGGGTTGAGTTTGAGGATACTGAAGAAGGCCGAGTGTTAATTTTGCATACCAGAGCCAAGTCTTGGGGGCCGAATTACTTTGATTTTGGTTTTAACTTAAAAACAGATTTTTCTGATAGGTCGATTACTTCAATTAACATGTCGTATTTACTTACTGATGTCACCAGCAATGGTGGCCGGTGGCTTAACGAAGTAGAAGTAGGCTGGGAAACGCTGTTGGCCAGTGAATTTTATCAACCACTAAATAGAAATCAGGAACTTTATACCAGAGCGAGAGTAGCTTTTGCTCAAGATAAATGGGAGAAGGTGAGCACGCGACCTGAAATCAAAAAGGAATACTATTTCGGAACCTTAGCGGGGGGATATAACTATTCCTATAACGGTATTTTTGAACTAGGCGGTTTGGCAGAAAAAGGTGATTTAGCTTTTAATTCAAGCTCGATAGGTAATGTTAATTACGAGTCATTTGGTGGCTTTATTAAGTTTGGATATGATTCTCTTAATAGCATTAACTTCCCAACAAGTGGCAATCGATTTACTTTTGAAGTACTCAGTAGAAAAGATCTCTATTCATCAGAGGTAACACAAAGTGATGCGAGTGATTTTGGCTTCATTGTTCCTCAGGGTACGGATTACTCGACACAAATAAAGCTTGATTGGCGTGGTGCAATTGGGCTTGGTGATCATACTTTTGTTGGTATTACTTCATTTGCCACCGTTGATAATGATTCAGATTCTAGTGTCCATGTTTCTGAACTCGGTGGTTTTTTAAACCTTTCTGGTTATCAAGAAGATGCCTTAATTGGTGTGCATAAAGTATTTGCTGCAGTGGTTTATCAATATGATTTAGGGCGTGAGGTTCCCGGAGGCTCTGGCCTGCCAATTTATCTAGGTGTTAGCGCAGAGGCCGGAAATGTATGGGGTATCAATGAGTCGGTAAAATACAGTGATTTAATTCACTCAGGTAGCCTTTACCTTGGCACGGACACCAGTTTTGGCCCAGCGGTTATCGGTACTGGTTTTGCCAGCGGTGGTGAGTTCTCTTTCTTTTTATCAATAGGTAAGAACTTCTAACAAGTCTTTCGGCTTTAAGAAACACTTGTTAGAAATGTTTTATGCTTTCCAACACAAATGACTTCTTATAGAATTTAGCTTTGTTAAACTGACTTGCTTTTACCTATGAACGATAAACTACTTGATAATGATTTTGCTCAGGTTACTGCCACACGATTAAACACTAATGCCTTAACCAATGAAACAAGCGAAGATGGTCATAAAATCATTTCTATTTGCCATCAATACTGTACCGCAAGGTTAAGTTTGTACGGTGGACAAGTACTCAGTTTTGTCCCCGCAGGACATAAAGATATTTTCTGGTTAAGTGACAGTGCTTATTATCAAGCAGGAAAGGCTATTCGTGGTGGTATCCCACTTTGTTGGCCTTGGTTTGGCGCTAATGATAAGTCTCAAGGGGAACTAAAAGCAGGTAATCACGGCTTTGCGAGACAAGTTAATTGGCTAGTTGATGAAATAACTGCTGATGAAAGTGGTGTCACTGTAATATTAACCTTATCAGGCGAGCAACAGCATCCGCTGTGGCCAAATCGATATCAACTCAGACAAACGTTATTTTTTGGTAAGTGCTTTAAGCAACGTTTAGCCATGACTAACCTCTCTGAAAGCGATGCTCAATACTCCGCGGCCTTACACAGCTATTTTCGCGTCAGTAACCCGAAGAATATCAAAATCGATGCTTTGACCGGCGTTAACTTTGATGACAAGTTAACGGCAACGTCAAACCAGCAAATCAATCCGGTAAGTTGTGTTGGCGAAATAGACCGTGAGTACCATAGTAGTGACGCTATGACATTGCTAGATACGCAGTGGCAGCGGAAAATTGAAGTCACAAGCGAAAATTGTCAGCAATGGGTGTTATGGAATCCAGGGGTTGAGCTAGCAAAAACTATGGCAGATATCCACAATGGTGGTGAACAAGAGTATGTTTGTTTAGAAGCCGCTAATTCAAAATGGCAAGATTTACCTGCCGGGCAGACGGTAGTTATCTCGCAAGAAGTTAAAGTCTTAAACCTATAACTAAGCAGCTAAATTCAAGTAACTGCCTAATTAACCCGTAAATATCGATGCAAAAGCGCTTGGGTAAAGTTAATTTTTAAATAAAAGCCTCGAGGTAAAGTCATAAAAGGCTTACCGTTTCGATCAAAAGCTTGAGTTTTTGCTTTGCTATTGGCTGCTTTGGGCCTTAATTGCATCACTTGGCCGTGTTTACCATGAATATTTTCTACTTCACCTAAAACAATCATATCAGTAAGCTCTTGCCAATCTTGCGCTAAAAGTGATTCTTCTTCGGCGTTTGGCGACCATAAAAATGGTGTACCCACCATGCGCTCACTGAGCGGTGTATCTTTAGGCGTGATCACTGGTACCCAAAGTACTTTGGCAAGTTTCTTTTTCACATAACAGTTTTGCCAGTTTACTCCAACGAGTCCCGTTAATGGCGCAACACTAACAAAGGTGGTTTCCAGTGGTTTTGCATGCTCATTAATTGGCAGAGATTTTAGCTCTATCCCTAAGTGAGGGAAGTCGGGTTCTGGCCTAGAGCCTGCACTGGCACCAAGTACATGTTCAAGTAATAAGCCAATCCAACCTTTATTGCGTGTTAAGTCTTTTGGCATAGTTATACCGGCTTCTTGCGCTATTTCACCTAAGGTTAAACCTGCTAAGTTTTGAGCACGTTCCATAAGAACTTGTTCTGAGGAAGGAATATTCATAAAAGCGGCTGAATGACTAATGACATTTTTGCTAACAAAAGATAGTGGTTATTATTAATCAAAGCTTAAAAAAATCAAAGTAATCATTTGCTCACCTGACGTTAATATGGTTGAATTGATGTAAGATTTTAAAAGTTGTCAGGAGTTCCTGTGATCGATGCCGAAGGCTATCGCGCCAACGTCGGCATAGTAATAATTAATGACAGGGGACAAGTATTTTGGGCAAGGCGGTTTGGGCAACATTCATGGCAATATCCACAAGGTGGAGTTGATGAAGGTGAGTCAGCTGAACAAACTATGTATCGAGAGTTACATGAAGAAGTTGGCTTAAAACCTGAACATGTGAAAATAGTTGCTTCAACTAAGCACTGGTTAAAATATAAATTACCAAAACGTTTTATTAGACATGACAGTAAACCTGTTTGTATTGGGCAAAAACAGAAGTGGTTTTTATTAAAATTAACGGCTCCTGAATCATCGGTAGATTTACTTCACACCTCCCATCCTGAATTTGATGATTGGCGTTGGGTGAGTTACTGGTATCCAGTTCGACAAGTTGTATCATTTAAACGTGATGTTTATCGAAGAGTTATGAAAGAGTTTGCCTCTGCGGCTTTAGCTTTTTCTTATGAAAAGCGATACGATAAACGTTCTAAGCATAGGCAAAATCGTAAAGAACGCCGTGCTTAATTATTACTATGACTTTTTAAATGACCTACTTTTTAGTAGGTCATTTTATTTGTAGCTCTCTAAGTTAATTTTATAAGGAAGTAGTTCATTTTTACTCATGATATAAATCAACCGGTAAAGAGTGTAAAATATCTAGGTACTATTTACTTTGATTTAAATATAAGGATTTTATGCTAACCACGCTACGCCAGATTGTTCTTGAATTTAGCCAAGAAGTTCAGTTGCAAAAAGCGCTAGAGCGCTTGGTTAGCCAAACGAAAAAAGCATTAAAAATTGATTGTTGTTCTGTATATTTATCAGACTATTCACAACAACACTTTTTATTGATGGCCTCTGACGGCTTAGCATCAGCATCTCAAGGACAAACCACTATCGGCTTTTCTGAAGGCCTAGTTGGCTTGGTAGGGCAAAGAGAAGAACCGTTAAATATTGCCAATGCACGTAATCATCAGCATTATATTCATGCTCCTGAAGTAGAAGAAGATGACTTTAATGCATTTTTAGGTACACCCATCATTCACCAACGTAAAGTGTTGGGGATTCTCTCTATTCAACAAAAGCAATCAAGACATTTTACTGAAAATGAAGAAGCTTTTTTAGTAACCCTTGCTGCTCAATTATCAAGTGCATTAGCCAATGCAGAAGTTAATAATCTACTAAATCAAGAAGAGCAAAAGCATGGTGTTAAGCAACTTTTAGGTATTGCTGGCGCTCCTGGAATTATTTTAAGTCAAATTGTTGTTGTTCAACCAAAAGCTAACCTATCAACGTTGGCATTGAAAAAAGTGGCTGTTGAAGAGCAAGCTATTCAGATACAGCAATTTAATAGCGCTGTGAGTAAAACGTTAACTGATTTTAAACAGTTAAGCGCTAAGCTGAGTATTGTTGTTAATGATGATAGTCTCGCTATTTTTGAAGTGTATAAACAATTACTTGAACAAGGTGATATTAGTCAGGAAGTAAAGAAAAGAATCAGCCAAAACTGGCATGTTCAAAGTGCTTTAAAATTAGCTATTAAACACTTTGTTGTACAGTTTGAATCGATTGATGACAGTTACTTAAAAGAACGCGCTAGTGATATTCGCGATTTAGGAAACCGTGTTTTATTCAATTTACAACAACAGCAAATACAACAGTTATCTTTACCTGAAAGTTTTATTTTATTGGCAGAAGACGTAACAGCCTCAATGTTAGCTGAATATCAGCATAAAGGGCTAAAGGGAATTGTATCGTTATCGGGTTCAGCTAATTCACATGCCGCTATTTTAGCTCATGCTCTTGAGTTACCTGCCATTATGGGGGTTAGTAATATCCCTATTGCACAGTTAGATCAACGCCCTGCAATTGTTAATGGCTATACCTGTCTCTTATACACATCTCCGAGCCCACGAGACCGTACTAGATCT
>CAJXPG010000139.1 GCA_913057925.1 uncultured Colwellia sp.
TCGTCGGCAGCGTCAGATGTGTATAAGAGACAGCTTAAATCCAGCTCACCATCTAAATCCAGTTCACCATCCAAATCAAGCTCATCGTCTAAGCCAAGATCATCCTCCAAACCAAGGTCATCGCCTAAACCAAGCTCGTCGTCTAAAGATAATTCAGCATCGAGAGAAAGTTCTTCGTCTTCTACTTTACTCTTTGACTTTGAAGCTTGCTTTTTATTATCTAGCTCATTAAAAAATACTTCGTCAGACGCTTGTTGGCGACGTTTAAACAAGAACGCTAGTAACCCAAGAATTAAAATAGCAGGTAAAGTTCCCATCACTATTTTAAACCAAAGACTTGCGGTTATGTCTTGCTTCTCTAGTTCAGATTGTTGTTTTTCTAGTAATAACTGTTTTTCTCTTGCTTCTGCTTTAGCTAACAACGCTTGTTGAAGGTGGATCATATCATCCATCTGCACTTTGATTTCTTTGCCTTTAGCAACTTCATCTTGCATCACGCCTAGCTTGTCATTAAAAGAGCTAAGCCTTTGACGTAAATCATCATTTTCTTGCAAGATTGCTTGTAAACCATTGATTGAGTCAGAAATATCATTTTGAATAGTTTCAAGACGCTTTTGCTGTTCGCCGTCAATTTTTTGTAATTGATCATTAATCTCAATTTTTACGCTATCTAAATCTTTTTTCTTAACGATTGGCTCTGTTACTATCGGTTTTTTAACAACTTTAGGCTGTGTTTTTTGCCATGCTTTTCTATCACTTTCAGATTGCTTTTTTGCTGTCAGAGAATTGATAGCCATCATGCTGTTAAAAGATGGAATCTTTAAATACTGACCTTCAATAATACGGTTAATATTGCTATCAACAAAGGCTTGTGGGTTTTCTTGATACAGCGCCTGCATTACTTGATAAACACTCAAACGACTATCTGGTCTTATCTTAGTAGCAATACTCCATAGCGTATCTTTAGCAGTGATAGGACCATATTTGTCATAAGGAAAAACATCGCTACTTTTAGGTCCGCGCATGCGAATGCCGCGCTCTTCTTCTGCATGGATTGGGAAATGAGCAGTAAGTATGCCAATAACAATCGCCTGCCATAGGCACAGGCGTAATAATTTTTGCATCGGGTTGTCCTAATTAAACTATTTTAACGAATGGCGTTTATCATGTTAATTTGCGCCAAAAAAATACCGCATTGAGCTTTATTTTGCCAGGCTCTGCTTACCTGTTAAACAAAATGCAATCTTTATTCCAAAAAACCATTAACTAACAAGATAATAGCAAACTCACTCAATAAGTCTTCTATTTTTGTAACTCAGCTGTAAAACTATCAGCTATATTATTTCGCTAATTTGCTATCTGGGCCCATAAAAACAAAAACTCGTCGTTACCGGTATTACTACCGTTAACGACGAGTTTCATTTTTTCTTTACTTTTTCTCTAGTTATCAGTGAGTGACTAGCTAGAAAATACTTAAAAAGCTAAGCGAGTAATTAACTTAAGTGATCTTTCACTAGCAACTCAGCGATTTGTACACTATTGGTTGCCGCCCCTTTACGAACATTGTCGGCAACTATCCACATATTTATGCCGCAGTTGTGACTAATATCTTCGCGGATTCGACCTACGTATGTATCATCTTTACCACTAGCATCACCAATTTGAGTTGGGAAGTCAGCATCATCACGACAAACTACAACACCTTCTGCTTGTTCAAGTAAATCTTTTACTTCTTCTGCAGAGATTGGAGAGTTTGTTTCTATATGTAATGCTTCACCATGACCAAAAAATACTGGTACGCGAACCGCAGTAGGATTTACTAACACGTTCTCATCACCTAAGATTTTTTTAGTTTCCCAAACCATTTTCATTTCTTCTTTGGTGTAACCATTTTCTAGGAACACATCAATTTGAGGGATAACGTTAAAAGCAATTTGACGAGAGAAGTTTTTACTTTCTACCGGCTTACCACTTAATAAATCAGCTGTTTGCTTAGCTAATTCATCCATAGATTCTTTACCACCACCAGATACTGATTGGTATGTACTTACGTTAACACGGCTAATACCCACGGCATCATAAATAGGTTTAAGTGCAACCATCATTTGGATCGTTGAACAATTTGGGTTAGCGATGATATTACGGTTACGGTATTCAGCAAGTGCTTGAGGATTTACTTCAGGAACAACTAAAGGAATATCTGCTTCATAGCGAAACTCTGATGTATTATCAATAACGATACAACCAGCATCACCAGCTAAAGGAGCAAATTTAGCAGAAGTTGCGCCGCCAGCTGAAAAGAAACCGATTTGTGCTTGGCTCCAATCAAAATGGTCTGCGTCAAGTACTTCAATACTTTCACCGTTAAATTCAATAAACTCGCCAGCTGAGCGAGCACTTGCTAACGGGTATAGTTTATTAATTGGAAAATCACGCTCTTCTAGGATTTCCATAATCGTTTTGCCAACTAATCCTGTTGCGCCAAGTATACATACATCAAATTTCTGTGCCATGATCCTCTCTCTTCTAGTTGGACGTTTTACTAAAACCTAAGCGATGTGGCACATCGCTAGCGGTGTTGGTTAACAAGGTCACTGTTACCGCAGAAAACTCCCTGCGAACTGGGTAGGTCTTTCTTAAAGTATCGAAACCTTGCTTAAATAATTGTTGACGAAAAATAGCATCGTCTCGTCTGACATCGTAAACCATTTTTACTAACTGGTTTAGTAGTATTTGATTAAATTCTTGATTAATTTCAATTGATGGAATACTAGCCGATGGCAAAAAGTTAGCTAATTGATATTTAGCATCAATTTTTAGCTGTTGACATAATGCCTGATAGAGCATTTCACTACCACGAGCTTTTCCTTCTAAGCTATAACCAGCAATGTGTGCCGTAGCAATCTCAGTAAAAGGAATTAACGCTTCAAGCACGTCCGGTTCGCCTTGCCAAACATCAAGCACCAATTTTAAACCATGGCCTGATTTTTTAAGGGCGAGTAAAGCATGATTATCAATAACATCGCCACGACATGCACTGATCAATATTTGATCTTGTCGTAACCCTGCTAGATTCTCTTCATTAATTAATTGGTACGTTGGATGAGCACCGCCCTCAACCTTAGGCACATGTAAAGAAATAACATCACAAGCCAATACTTCATCAAGAGAGACGTATTTACGATTATCAGAGCTATTCGTTTTATTCTGTGATTGTTTCTGCTCAAGTAAAGGGTCACATATTTTGTGCTCGATACTCAGCGCTGTTAGCTTTTCACTGAGCCTACTTCCGGTATTACCACCGCCAACAATGCCTACCGTTAGTTGAGATAAGTCTAATAAATATCGCTCAGCCAAAACCACTAAAGCACTCAAGACATATTCAGCAACGGATACCGCGTTACAGCCTGGTGCAGAATGAAAGGTAATGTCACGACTTGCTAGATATTCTTGGTCAATGTGATCTGTGCCAATGGTCGCGCTGCCGACAAAAGAAAGCTTGTTATTTAGGTGAAGTAGTTGCTCATTTACTTGAGTAATTGAACGCACTAACAATACATCGGCCTCGGCAACTTGTTCAGCAGTTAACGTACGACCAGAAAATGGGATTAACTCACCACTATCACCACATAGATCACTAAAAAATTCTTTAGCAAATGGCATGTTTTCATCAAAAAATATTTTCATTGAATTGAGTAAACGAGAAAAAGTAAGTAATTATACGCTTTTTTATTATGATAAAGCATCAAGTGAAGCTGTTAATTATGTCATTATTGCCAATAAAAAAGGCCAATAAAAAAGCCATGTTAACATTTGGTCAACATGGCTTGATTAACTGTGCATTGCCGCCTTAAGGAAGCAGACAACAATTATTGTTATGCTTTATATTTTTTCATCACTAAAGTAGCGTTAGTGCCACCAAAGCCGAAACTGTTAGACATGATTAAGTCTAATTCTGCATCACGCTTTTCAGTAACAATATCTAAGCCTTTTGCTTGCTCATCTAAATTATCAACGTTAATTGAAGGAGCAACGAAGTTGTTTTCCATCATTAAGATAGAGTAGATGGCTTCATGAACGCCTGCCGCGCCTAGGGCGTGACCTGTCATCGCTTTAGTTGCACTAATTGCTGGTGAGTCTTCACCAAATAATTCTTGAATAGCGCCGAGCTCTTTAACATCACCAACTGGTGTAGAAGTACCGTGCGTGTTTAAGTAATCAACTTTCCCTTCAACACCTTGCATTGCTTGTTGCATACAACGAACAGCGCCTTCACCGCTAGGAGCAACCATATCGTAACCATCTGATGTTGCGCCGTAACCAACTAATTCAGCATAGATATGTGCGCCACGAGCAAGTGCATGCTCTAGTTCTTCAACAACAACCATACCGCCACCACCAGAGATAACAAAACCGTCGCGGTCTGCATCATAAGTACGTGAAGCGAGTTCAGGCGTATCATTACGACCTGCTGACAATGCTCCCATACCGTCGAACATCATCGCAAGTGACCAATGCACTTCTTCACCACCACCAGCAAAAACAACGTCTTGCTTACCTAATTGAATAAGCTCCATTGCATTACCAATACAGTGAGCACTTGTTGCACAAGCTGAGCTGATTGAATAGTTAACACCTTTAATTTTAAATGGTGTAGCTAAACAAGCTGACACTGTGCTACCCATAGTTTTAGGCACAGCATATGGGCCAACGCGACGGATACCACGATTACGTAAAGTATCAGTTGAAGCTACGATGTTTTCTGAAGATGCGCCACCAGAGCCAGCAACAATACCGGTACGAACATTAGAGATTTGCTCTTCTGTCAATTTAGCATCTTTAATTGCTTGATCCATTGCTACATAGGCATAACCTGCAGCATCGCCCATAAAACGAATAGCTTTACGATCAATATGATCTTTTGTTTCAAGTGTAGGTTTACCCCAAACTTGGCTGCGTAAGCCTTGCTCTGCAAAACTTTCTGCATGAGAGATACCTGATTTACCTTCTTTTAATGAAGCTAAAACCTCATCAGCGTTATTACCGATACTTGATACAATACCTAAGCCTGTGATTACGACACGTTTCATTTAACTAACCATCTATAATTATAAAATATTGCGCTATTATACTCGTAATAGCGATTGAACTGGTAGTACTTGTTAATTAGCCCAACAAAACCAGCGTACACTTGTACACTATAATATGCGATTCATAGCTCTATTTCTATGACAATTTAACTTATCTATCGTTATTTTCTGATCAAAATCAATATTTCGCGTAAAATAGCCAGGATAAAATAGCACCTGTACCAGTGTTCATTGTTGAATAATTTAAGAAGTTTTTATGAAAAGTGTAGATAAAACAGATAACAGCAGCCAAGTTACCTTTCAAAAAGATGGCGCTCCCTATTGCCAACGTTTTGATGATATTTATTTTGATAGCCAATCAGGTACCTTGCAAAGTGATTTTGTTTTTATTCAAAAAAATCAAATAAAACTTCGCATATCGACAGAAAAAAAATTATTTACCGTGGCTGAAACAGGGTTTGGAACAGGGCTAAATTTTTTATTAACCTTACAGGCGTACCAAAAAGCACAGCAAGCTACTACTGAGGAGCTTGCGCCGTTGCATTTCATCAGTGTTGAAAAGTACCCATTATCAAAAGAGCAGCTCAAACAGTCATTATCCATTCTGCCTGAATTAAAAAAACTTTCTTTATCGCTGATATCACAATATCCGGAGTGTCCAACTGAGCAAGATCAAGCATTTCAGGGCGAGTTCTTAAATGGCCAAGTAAAGCTTACGCTCATTTTTGCTGATGCGGCGCAAGGTCTCTCTTCTTTAAAAGCAAATCGTGCAGGTTTAGTTGATGCTTGGTTTCTTGACGGTTTCTCACCTGCCAAAAACCCTGAGATGTGGAGTGAAGAGCTCTTTTGTCAAATAGGTAGGCTTTCAAAAGAGCAAACAACACTAACAACCTTCACGGTTGCAGGGTTTGTCAAAAGGCAGCTTAGAGCTATCGGCTTTAGGCTTGAAAAGCTATCTGCGCCTGGAAAAAAACATGAAATGTTTTTTGGTGTGATGCAAAGTAACCCATTAACCTCAAAAGGCTACCAATTAAGACCTCGTATCATAAAGCCACAGCATGTCAGTATTATTGGCGGCGGAATTGCTTCTGCCTGCGCCGCTTATGCACTAACGAAACAAGGGGTAAAAGTTACCATCTATTGTAAAGACACCTCGATAGCCCAAGGGGGCTCTAGCAATGCCATTGGCGCATTGTACCCATTATTACACCAACAAGCGGATGACATTAGTCATTTTTACCAGCAAGCTTTTTGGCGGGCACGAGAATTATACGATGAAGTAGCTGAGCAAGGTTATGCATATAGTCATCATTGGTGTGGCTTACTTGAAGTCTCTTACAAAGACGCCTTAGTAAAAAGGCAACAAGCTTTTGAATCCTTAAAAGCGTGGCCGCATAAACTTATCCATAGTATTGATGCGAAACAGGCGAGTCAGTTAGCGAATATAGATTTACCTTATGGCGGGTTATTTATGCCAAGCGCCGGATGGATTTCCCCCCAAGAATTGGTGAAGCAAGTTTTTCAAGCCGCAAAAGCAAGCAATCGCTTAAAAATAGTGACAGATACTCAAGTCAGTAAAATTAGTCAAATAGCGAGTACAACGGCACAAGGTAGTCAAAAGACGTGGAAGCTATCAACAAATCAAGGTGACTTTGATGCTAGCGTTTTAGTTATATGTGCTGGTGCAGATGCGATTGAAATAGAACAATTAAAGTCACTGCCGCTAACCGCAACTCGCGGCCAAGTCACCAGTATGAATACCAACAACGAAATCAGTGATTTATCAACGGTTATTTGCCACAAAGGTTACCTAACACCGAAAAACAAAGGCATACATTGCATCGGAGCAACCTTCCAAAAAAATGATACTAATATTCAAACTACGCCAGCAGACAATGAATATAACCTAGCGATGCTTGGCAAGTGCTTGCCTGATTTAGCTGATAATATTAACTGGCAAGAAGCTGATATCGCCTCGAGTAAAGCAAGACTTCGCTGCATGTCACAAGACCATCTTCCCCTTGTTGGTGCGGTTCCCGACATTGAGCAACATATAGAGACTTACCCACACTTAGCAAAAGACAAAAACTGGCGATATTCAAAAGCAGCGCCTTGCATTGATAATTTGTATGTCATGTTGGGGCTTGGTGCAAGAGGCCTGTGTTCAGCTCCTTTAGCGGCAGATATTTTAACCGCAGATATTTGTAATACCCCCTACCCGATGAACAATCAGCAGCTTTTTAACTTAAGCCCTAATCGTTTTGTTATCAGAGATATCATTAAAAGAAAGCTTTCAACAACAAGCTAACACGTCAGTTATCAGCGTGCAGTCACCATGTACTTGGCTATTGCTTTGGTATGGCTTGGCTTGGCTATTAACTTAATAAACATCAACAATAAACATAGAAGCTTGAGCTAAATCAAATATTTAATAGCATTATTTAACTAAGGTACTTCTATATTTTTTTATAGGAGTTTTTGACATGAAAGTCACTTTTTTATCAAGTATGTTACTTGCCACAACGTTGTTATTCACAAGCCAACCTAGCACCGCAATAACAAAACAACTAAGTCTTTCTGAAGCAATTAACCAAGCGGGTTTACAGCGCATGTTGTCTCAACGTATGGCAAAGAATTACATATTGCTTAGCCAAGGCATTGATGCTGAAGCAGCTGCTGATGAGCTAGATGAAAGCTCAGCACTATTTGAAGAAAACTTGTTTAAGCTTAATACGTCCATTAACCATATCGAGTCGAAAGAGGCGTTGAAAAAACTAAAACAGAACTGGTATGGCTTTCGTCAGTTTGTGTTAAGCGAAGCTGATAAAGCGCAAACTGCGCAAGTTGTTGATAGAAGTACTTTGTTATTAAAATCAGCACATGCGTTGGTATTAAGTCTAGAAAAGACATCACGCGCCAACAGTGATCATCTGATTAATATTTCAGGAAGGCAGCGTATGTTATCCCAACGTTTGGCAATGCTTTACTACGCAAGTCACTCTGGAGTGCAAGAAAAAGTATTCCAGCAAGAAATGCATAAAACCTCAAGGCAGTTTGGCCAAGCATTGAATAAGCTTATGCTAGCAAAAGAAAATAACGCTCAGATAGATGAAGCACTAACCGATGTTAATAATCAATGGAGCTTTTATAAAACTAAATTCAATGGCTCAAACAAAGGTAGATTTTCACCTAAAACCATTAAAGTAGTTAGTGAGTCTTTACTTAAGGAAATGAATAACATTACTAAGTTATACGAAGTTGAAAGTATTGCACAAGCTAAATACTCAACATGGATAAAACCTGCAAACTAAGCCTGAACCTACACAAGAAAACAGCGCAGTAAAGCTAAGCTTTCAAAATAAAACGGCAGACTACACTAGAAAACCAAACAAAAAACAAACCTAGCCCAAGTGTCTTGGGCTAGGTTTAAGCATCAACTAGTAAGCTATTTTTTCTTGTGTTACGAGCCAAAAATTATGCACTACGGCATAGTCTTGCGGTGCTAACTCTGTTTTAGCTTGCGCTATTTTTTCAGAAACGCCTGTCACAAGCTCCTTGGAAATCACTTGGTTTTCATCACCAAACTCAGTGGCAACTAATGAAACAAAACCGCGAAGATAACCCGAAGCAAATAGTGTATCGCTATCACTGTCTTGTTCAAATAAATCATCAAGATATTGATAAAAATCGGTAAGCTTGGTTAATGCAGTAGTTGTACTTTTTGACATGTATTTCACCTAAAATAATATTTTCAATTGACAGCTTTATCGCTCTAATTTGGGCTAGCTAGCGGATAAAGCACTTGATCCTTATAACCTGTCGTTACCGAAATAAAGCCTGAAAGCTCCATATCAAGTTCATGATCCCCGGTATCACTAATCAAGGGTTTATTGTGCAACGCAGCTAACTTTGCTTTAGTTGCAATGATAGTTAGATTATCTTTTCCGCCTTGTTGCGCCAACACAGCGCGAATAATACGAGGGCTAAGCTGTTGATTTCCTCTACCAAATACATGACCCTGACCACCGATTAGCGTAATAACCAGTTTGCTAATTCCTTGATGTTCAATGATTGCCTGATAAAGTTCCGTTTCTGTTACATCACTTGCAATCAGTGATTGCTCTTTCACTATATCAACACCAAGTAAGGTATTATCAAGTGCCAATTCTTCCATTAAAAATGCTGTAGTCGAGCCAGAGCCAATAATAAATTGCTGCTCTTCATGTTCGGCCATTTCATCAATAATACTGGCGGCAATATCTTGTAGTACCAATTCATCACTTTCTTTACCACCGGACTTTACGGCTTGTACGTAACGCAACTCACTTGGTATTTGCATTTCACTGTAACGCTTTGCTTTGACAACACCTTGCCTGAACAAGCTTTCATCTATGTCCATAACATCACCAGTGGTCAGCGTGACCAACTCTTTTGTCACCATCAACTCAATGATACGCCCTGCGGCTTTAGGGGTAATGGCATAAACACCTGAATGAATTTTGCACCCTGCTGGTATTCCTAAAACCGGAACCTGTTGTCCTTGCTCTTCACCTGCAATGACACTGGCAATATCCCGTGCAGTACCATCACCGCCTGCAAATAAAATGATATCAACGCCTTTGCTGATTAATGCCTTGGCAGATAGTTTACTGTCTTCATTTTCAGTAGCAGCAGTTTTAGCCTGATAAACCACCTCCACAGCAAAGCCAAGTTCTCGAGCACATTGCTCCCCCATTTGATCATTGGCAGTGTAAATAACAATGTCATCTTTATAAGGCAATAAAACGTCTAATGCTAAGGCCGTCCTTGCATTTGCTTTTGGTTTAGCCCCTAGTGATAAAGCATGCATAGCCATGCCATCACTACCTTTAAGTGCAACACTGCCACCTATACCTGCAATAGGGTTTATAATGAGACCAAGTTTAAAGTGTTTCACAATTACGCTCCTGTTCAATAACGTCATGATGGTAGTCAAATTGCTCGGCTGTCAGTGGCAGCTTAGTTTGATAAAACCTTGCTAAGGCATTGATAAATTGCTGAGCTCGGGGCGGAAAGCCATCTTCGATAAACACTAACACTTGCTGATAAACCTTAGCTTTAAAGCCAGCATTATCGCCTTGGTAACCATTTAAATTGTCAGCGGAAGTATTAAAGCTCTTTTGCGCGGCAACATTGAAGGCCCATTCAATCGCTTGTGGCTGAACTTCTACTTGTTCAAATTTCTTTTGCTGCTTTTCATTGCGCCCATCAGGGATATACCAATAGCCAAAATCTTCCAATAAACGCCTTTTTTCGCCAGCTTGGCACCAATGCGCAATCTCGTGGAAAGCACTCTCATAGTAACCGTGGGCAAATATAATTTGATGATGTGCGCATTTTTCATTCGCAGGAGAGTACAGGGGTTCGTCACCACCTTTAACTAAACGAGTATTATATTGCTCAAAGAAAGTATTAGCAAAGAGGTTAATAAGGTCTTGATATTTGTACTGCATGTGCGATGTTGGTAATAAAAAGCTGTATTCTAACCAAAAGCCTTAATGCTTGCACTGGCTATTTTTAAAGAAAAACAAAATCACTACTTTAAATAGATATTTGCTTTACTTGGCCCTATGCATTGAGCTGGTATTTATCCCATAGCCGCTTAAATATTTGTCCCCAAAAAAGATGTTATATTTATGTAAATATCATTGGATTGTTATGTAGATATCATGCTATTAATTAACACTAGTGTCAGTTTATTAAACGTTACTCATTATAATCAAGGACGATAATTTTATGGGCTTATTAATTAACAAAGATAAATTTAAAGCATTGTTTTTGCTAAATGGTGGAGCAAGCAATATAGCAGGTGGAGAATTTCCTACATATATTCATCACTTCACTAGTCTATTTAATACCTGCAACATTGAAACGACGGTAGATAAAAAATTACCTAATATTGTACAAAGTAAAAGTTACAATCTCATTTTTATAGATTTATATCACTGTAATTGGGGTGATGAGATCCCTTTGGCTATTCTGAAAATAGTACAAAGTGCACGTACGGTATTCATCAATGTTCAAGAGAATAAATACGATGAGAAAAAGTTATTATTATTAGGGCTTCAAGGTGTTTTTTACTTAAACGAAGGGTTGGAAATCATTTTGAGAGGGATCACTAAATTACAAAAGAATGAAAGATGGTTTAAACGCGAAACGTTAAATAGTGCTCTCAATGAGCTACTGACGAAACATAATCAGTCAAGATTTTTAAATATTAGTCCAAAGAATCAACCAATCAACCTGCCTAAACTAACACGCAGAGAAAACACTATTATTGATTTAGTATCATGTGGTGCAAAAAACCAAGAAATTGCTGAAAAGCTACATATAAGTCCCAACACAGTAAAAACTCATTTATATAGTATATTTAGGAAAACAAGCTCTAGAAATAGAATTGAATTGATCAGTTGGACACAAAACTACGTAGCGATTTCCTAACAAGAAATAATCTTTCGATGGCTCCACAGCTAATAGCAACGAACTTAATGTCATCGTTTTGATTTTTGAATCGAGACATTTAACACTTAGGTAGCTATTGCTAGCTATATGAAATAACGACTCAAGTAATCAAGGAGCGAACACGTGGTAGTGGTGATCGCCCTTTAAAGTATATAACCGTGATACGAGGCATGCATCGTGGTTATACTCTTCATCAACTGTCTCTTATACACATCTCCGAGCCC
>CAJXPG010000140.1 GCA_913057925.1 uncultured Colwellia sp.
GATCTAGTACGGTCTCGTGGGCTCGGAGATGTGTATAAGAGACAGATATTAACCCCAATCAGACTATCGAAACAAAAAAGGCTCCAAACGGAGCCTTTAAAAGAGAAATAAGTTTAAACTCTCAGGTATGTAATTGACTGGTAATTAACAATAACCGTTTGTTAAACAAGTTCCACCTTGAGTCCAAGTAATTGGAGCAGTTACTCCATCTGGAGTTAAGGTGTAAGTGATACCTGCTAATGCACTACCATCTGAAGCCCATGTTACAGTAATAACACCGGCAGCAACCGCTGTACCATGATCCGTTGCTGTTGCTGCAACGTCAGCAGGAATACCAAAAGTTTCTGGTGCAAGGGCAGCTAAATTAGCAGGGTTTTTGGTTTGTACCGCAACTGAAATCGTTGATTTTAAAGGGGTTGCAGCTAAAGTTGCTTCGGCAAATCTAGCACGGTCAGAATAAGTTTGGTAAGCAGGTAATGCTACCGCAGCTAAAATACCGATGATTGCAACAACAATCATTAATTCAATAAGTGTAAAACCTTTTTGTGTGCTTTTTTTCATTTGTTGTAAGTTTTTCATATTTGTATTTCCATTTATTTTTACGGGGGCTAACTTCATACTGCGACAAAATTTCTTAAATGTAAAATTTTGTTGCGACTTTTTTTTGTTTTTTTTGGAGGTTAACCACTGAGCGATTATTTTATAACCCGTTATTAACTAAAGGTTAACTTTTTGCTCGAATGGAAATCCGTCACCACGAGTAAAACTATTTTGTTTAACAGCTATTGTCAACAATGCTTACACAACTTTTATCATCTTTTTAAAATGTGTCGCTAGATGGCGTCAGGGTCCGAGTTGTGCTGCTCATAATCTGTTCAAAAAATGGATTTCTAAAATAGAAATGCAACATTTTTGTCTATTAAATGAACAGGTGGTTATTAGTTTATTTAACAGAAATCCGCTGTTGAGTTTGAAATTTGAATTTATTTATCGAAATTATTAATCGTTGTTAATATAAGCATAGATTTGAAATCGAAGGTGTTCAGTGAAAACAATAACTTTGCCTACTTTATAGGGTAATAGTTATTTATTGGCTATTTTTTAACAAATAGGCGTGATTTTTATTAAATCTTTCTGTATAATCCGCGCTCCCTACGTTACAAAAGCCTATTGTTTTGTGGTTTCGTTTTACATTTTGTAGACGGATTGCCTATAAATAGTGGCGCTGGGCTCGATGCTCGAAGGGGCAATGGCGTAGTCCATTTAACCGATAATTTAGCGTGTTGTTAGATTATTTTTTAAGTAACATTTATAAGATTGGGTTTTTTAATGAAAACTTTTGTAGCTAAACCAGCAAGCGTACAACGCGAATGGTTCTTAGTGGACGCCGAAGATAAAACTTTAGGTCGTATCGCTACTGAAATTGCAACCCGTTTACGCGGTAAGCATAAAGCAGAATATACTCCTCACGTAGATACTGGCGATTACATCGTTGTTATCAATGCTGAGAAAGTACGTGTAACTGGTAACAAAGCGAAAGGTAAAATTTACTACTCGCATACTGAATTCCCTGGTGGTCTTAAGCAAATTAGCTTTGAAAAGCTAATTGAAAAAGCGCCAGAACGTGTACTTGAATTTGCTGTTAAAGGCATGTTACCTAAAGGTCCTTTAGGTCGTGAAATGTTCCGCAAATTAAAAGTGTATGCTGGTGCTGAGCACGCGCATACTGCACAACAACCACAACTTTTGGAGCTTTAAGCAATGGCTGATAATCAATATTACGGTACTGGTCGTCGCAAGAGCTCTACTGCTCGTGTGTTCATGAAAGCTGGTAACGGTGCAATCACAATTAACAAACGTGACATTTCTGAGTACTTCGGTCGTGAAACTGCTCGTATGGTTGTTCGTCAACCATTAGAGTTAGTTGAAATGTTAGAGAAATTCGATTTCAACATCTCAGTAGTAGGTGGCGGTATCTCAGGTCAAGCTGGTGCAATTCGTCACGGTATTACTCGTGCATTAATGGAGTTTGATGAAACATTACGTAGTGACCTACGTAAAGCTGGTTTCGTTACTCGTGATGCTCGTAAAGTTGAACGTAAGAAAGTTGGTCTTCATAAAGCACGTAAGAAGCCACAATTCTCGAAACGTTAATTTTCTTCTTGCTCAGCATTTATGCTGCGTTGTTATCATTATTCGTTCCAGTCACTTAGTTAATCT
Organism: uncultured Colwellia sp.; assembly: GCA_913057925.1. Classification (GTDB taxonomy): domain Bacteria; phylum Pseudomonadota; class Gammaproteobacteria; order Enterobacterales; family Alteromonadaceae; genus Colwellia. The sequence goes on from CAJXPG010000140.1 coordinate 2,221, forward strand.
AAGCTAGGAACTCATAATTCAACGCCTTGCCTAAAAGCCGAACACTTTGAAAATAAAGCACATGAACTTATTCGTGTGTTATTAAAAAGCCGACCTAGTGTCGGTTTTTTTATATTTGAAATTAACCTATATGCTGCGTTGTTATCATTATTTGTTCCAGTCACTTAGACTTACTTTTAGGAAGACTAAGCTTAGGAACTTATAATTCAACGCCTGCCTAAAAGCCGAACACTTTGAAAATTAAGCTCATGAATTCATTCTTGTGCTATTAAAAACCGACCTTGGGTCGGTTTGTTTATGGGTAAATTTTCTTCTGGAATTATTGTTTTTAAGCGCTTCAGTTTTTAGTAATAATTCCTATTAACTTCTGCTATTTTCTCCTAATTAAGACTATTTCAAAGTATTTCAAATTATTTCTGTTTTTACAGTACCTAAGCCCCTTTTTACCTTGTAAAAAACACGCTATTTCTTTATGATCGTAAAAATTTTTTGTCGATATACCGCTTGGTATGAATTTGAACTAGCAAAAACAGCTGCTTTGCTTAGGGCGTTAACGTTAAATAACGCCTCAATTGAACTAAAAATAACTGTTTTGTTAGAGTCTTTGTTGGAGAGTATAAATGAGCAATGTGCCTGTGAATAACGGCCGCAGACGCTTCCTGACCGCTGCTACTGCAGTGGTTGGTGGTGCTGGTGTGGTTGGAGCTGCTGTGCCTTTCATTGCTTCCTGGAATCCAAGTGCTCGCGCGAAAGCTGCGGGTGCTCCAGTTGAAGTGAATGTAGGTAAAATACAGCCTGGTCAATTAATCCGTGCAGAATGGCGTGGCAAACCCGTTTATGTTGTACGTAGAACGGAAAAAACCGTTAATGATTTAGCTAAACACGATGACCAGTTACGTGATCCTAATTCTGAAGCAGCTCAACAGCCTGGATATGCTACTAATGCTTACCGCTCAATTAAGCCTGAGTTTCTAGTTGCACTAGGTGTTTGTACTCACTTAGGCTGTGCTCCTACTCATCACAATGGTGATTTCGACCAATTCGTTGATGGCGTTGAAAACGGTTTCTTCTGTCCTTGTCATGGTAGTAAATTTGATATGGCTGGTCGAGTTTTCCAAGGTGTTCCTGCTCCGTTAAACCTAATGGTTCCAGAGCATTCATTTATCAATGACGACACACTGCTAGTTGGTGTTGGTCAAGGAGAAGCGTAATGTTGATGAAATTATTCACTGATTTCATGGGCTGGATAGATAAGCGTCTACCAGTTACTGAAGCTTGGAACAAACATGTAGGACAATATCCGGCACCAAAAAACTTTAACTTTTGGTACTTTTTTGGCTCTTTAGCCATGTTGGTTTTAGTAAACCAGATCCTAACCGGTATTTGGTTAACCATGAATTATGAGCCATCAGGCGATGGTGCATTTGCTTCAATTGAATACATCATGCGTGATGTTGATTACGGTTGGTTATTACGTTACATGCATTCAACAGGTGCTTCAGCATTCTTCGTTGTTGTTTATTTACATATGATGCGCGGCCTTATGTATGGCTCGTACCAAAAGCCTCGTGAGTTACTATGGATCTTCGGTATGTTGATTTACTTAGTATTAATGGCTGAAGCATTTATGGGGTACTTGTTACCTTGGGGTAATATGTCATTCTGGGGCGCTCAGGTAATTATCTCGCTCTTTGGTGCAATCCCTATTATTGGTGAAGACTTAACTATTTGGATTAAAGGTGACTATGTTATCTCTGGTGCAACGTTAAACCGTTTCTTTGCACTACATGTAATAGCGTTGCCGTTGGTATTAGTAATACTTGTATTTTTGCATATCCTTGCACTTCACGAAGTGGGTTCAAATAACCCTGAAGGGGTTGATACCAAGAAACCTAAAGGCAGTGTTAAGCCTGAAGAGTTATCTAAGTTTAAGTTCCATGAAAGCTACACCAAGAAATACGACATTGTCGATTCAATCCCATTCCACCCTTATTACTCTGTTAAGGATATTATGGGCGTGGCAGGCTTCTTAATTTTGTTCTGTTGGGTTATGTTCTTCTTCCCTGAAGGTGGCGGTTACTTTATTGAGGCGCCAAACTTTACCCCTGCTAATGGTTTGAAAACTCCTGAGCATATCGCACCAGTTTGGTACTTTGGTCCTTTCTACACTATTTTACGTGTTGTACCTGATAAACTTGGTGGAATGTTATTAATGTTCGCGGCAATTGGTATGTTATTTGCCCTACCTTGGTTCGATCGTGGTACTGTTAAATCAGTAAGATTCCGTTCTAAGTGGCATTTAGCTAACTTAGTACAGTTTGCGATTTGTTTCGTTATCTTAGGTGTTTTAGGTACTATGCCAGCAAGTCCAACTGCTAACCTTATTGGTGTCATAGCAAGTTTTGGTTACTTTGGTTTCTTTATCGCTTTATGGTTCTACAGTAAAAACGAGCATACTAAGCCAGTACCAGAGAGGATTTCTCACTAATGAAAAAGTTAATTTTAGCCTTTGCTCTTAGCATTGCAGTCTTAGCGCCAGCAGCAGTTTTTGCTGCTGGTCCAAGCGTACCCGTAGATAAAGCTCATAATGACTTATCAGACAAAGAGTCTTTAAAACGTGGCTTTGAAACTTACATTAATTACTGTTTAGGTTGTCACCAATTACAATATCAACGTTATAACCGTACCTTTGCCGATTTAGGTATTGAAGAAGCGGATGGTGTTGCTAATTATATGTACACAGGTGAAAAAGCCGGTGATCATATTACTAATACCATGTCGGAAAAAGATGCGGCTAAATGGTTTGGTACTGCACCACCTGATTTAACGTTAATTGCACGTTTGAAAAGCCCAGATTACATTTACACTTACTTACGTACTTTCTATGTAGATGAGTCACGTCCGTTTGGTGTTAATAACACAACATTTAAAGATGTTGGTATGCCTCATGTCTTACAGGACTTACAAGGTGTTAGTACTATAGATGAAAATGGCAATTTAACACCAGCAATGGGCGGAAGCTTAACTGCTGAAGAGTATGATGTTGTTGTTCGTGATTTAACCAACTTTTTAGAATATGTTGGTGAGCCTAATAAGCTAGAGCGTAAAGCCATAGGTTATTGGGTATTAGCTTTCTTGTTCTTCTTTTTTATTCTTAGCTATTTCCTTAAGAAAGAATATTGGAAAGACGTACATTAAGTTAGTAATGTGGTAAATATCAGGGGGATTTGATAGTTAAATATCTAATTCCCCTTTGTCATACCAAGTTGATTAAGTTTTTTCCCGCTCAGTGGGAATAAAAAGGCTTATAGGCAAGGCATTGATTGCAGAGAATAGTTAATCTATTGTTAAAATCAATAACGCCGAATAGAAGCCTTTTTAACCCGCCCTTGGGAGCTTGCTCGATATCCACTAACAGGGTTTAATTTATTGGGTTTAGAATGACTAAACCGAAACAAATTTTCCTTGTTATTGAACATCGTGCAAAACTCTGAGCTGTGAATAAACTTAACCAAATTGGTATTATTTAAAGTAAATGATTTTAGGAGGCTCTATGGCCGTAGCAGCAAATAAACGCTCTGTGATGACGTTGTTCTCTCATGCCGATGACATGTATAGTCATCAAACGCGCATTGTTTTAGCAGAAAAAGGCGTTGGTGTTGACATCAACTTAGTTGATTTAGCTAACTTGCCAGAAGACTTATTGGACTTAAATCCATACGGTACAGTGCCAACTTTAATTGACCGTGAATTAGCCTTATATGAAGCTAAAATCATTGTTGAATATTTAGATGAGCGTTTTCCTCATCCACCATTGATGCCTGTTTACCCTGTATCTCGTGGTCGTAGCCGTTTGATGATGCACCGTATTGAACAGGATTGGTATAGCCTTGCGAAAGTTATTATTTCAGGCACTGCAGCAGAAGCTGCTAAAGCTCGTCAAGAATTAAAAGAAAGCTTATTAAGTATTGCGCCAATCTTAAACGAAGCACCATACTTTATGAGTGAAGAATACAGCTTAGTTGATTGTTACCTAGCTCCATTATTATGGCGTTTGCCAGTATTTGGTATTGAGTTAGTGGGTCAAGGTTCGAAAGAACTTAAAACCTATATGTTACGTTTATTTGAACGTGAGTCATTCCAGGCTTCATTAACCGAAGCTGAGCGTGAATTACGCTTTGGTCATCCAGCCTAATGGTTGACGAAACGCTAAGCTCAATGAGCTCAAATAAGCCTTATTTGGTTAAGGCTTTTTATGAGTGGATTTCAGATAATGACTTAACCCCGTACATTATGGTGGATATTAATGTCTACGGTGTTTTAGTACCAATGAATTACGTTGCTGATGGTCAGATTGTTCTAAATATCGCCAGTTCAGCCGTAGGTACTATAGCGTTAGGTGAAAAAAACATTGAGTTCAGTGCCCGATTTGGCGGAAAACTAGAGCATATAACAGTGCCCTACGGCGCTATTGGTGCAATTTATGCGAAGGAGAATGGTGCAGGTACATCATTGCCTATTGAGCATCCTGAGTTAGATGAGGATGAAGTAATAGACGAGGCACCTGAAAAACCGAAATCGCCTTTAAGTAGTGTTGCCTCAACGGGAAGCGAAACTGATAAGTCAGCTAAGCCTAAAGGAAAAAGCAAGGCAAGCCTGAAAGTTATAAAATAACTAAAATCAGTTTTTGCAATAAAAAAACCTGTACATAAACATGTGCAGGTTTTTTAGTTTTTTAGTTTTCAAGTTAGTGAAATCAAGTTTGAAAGTTTATGACTCAATGTATTCAAATGCTTTGTATACTCGGCTAACCCCATTAATATTTCGAGCTATTTCTACCACCACATTCGCTTCTTCTTTTGTGACTAAACCCAATAAAAACACTTCAGAGTTTTCAGTCACTACTTTTATATCTTTAGCATTAACAGCGTTAGTTGCTAACAAGGCCGACTTTATTCTAGACGTTAACCATATATCATTACTTTTTGTACTTACGGCAGTATTTGAACCAATACGAATTTGATTATGGATAACAACGATGTCAGGTACATCTTCGATTGATTTAATCGCAAGATCGCGCAGGTAGGTATTAGGCGCTTGCCCAATTATTAATACAGAGCCGTTAACACTGATCACATGTAAGTTAGTGTTTTTTGCAAGCGCCTTTTGTTTTGCTAATTCATTGTGCGCGGTAAACTCGATACTTTGATCGTCAATTTGCTTACTAAAGCTGCGTCTATCAGCAACCATTGTTGCACCGGCTGTTACGGCAACAACAGTTGCCACAGCACAGCCTTGCAAAGCAGACACTAGCATTAATATACTGGCTATGCGCATTGATTTACTTGAAAATAAAGAGGCTTTGTTGTTAGCTAATAAAGCCATTTAGCTGTCATCCTGCGGAAAAAGGGTAGTATCTATAATTTCACATAAGCTGTGCAATACAACTAGATGAACTTCTTGGATTCTTGAAGTACGAGCAGAAGGTACTCTGATCTCGACATCGTTATCACCAAGTAAGCCTGATATGTCGCCACCATCCCCACCAGTAAGCGCAATAATTGGAATATCACGTGAAACCGCACTTTCAACGGCTTTAATAACGTTGCGAGAATTACCACTGGTAGAAATAGCGAGTAATACATCGCCATTATGTCCTAGTGCTCTAATTTGCTTAGAAAACACTTCATCATATTGATAATCATTGGCGATTGACGTAATGGTTGATATATCACTATTAAGGCTGATTGCAGGTAAACTTGGGCGCTCAGTTTCATACTTATTGAGTAATTGGGCACAAAAGTGTTGAGCGTGACCAGCAGAGCCACCGTTTCCACATGATATGATTTTATTGCCACCTAACAAACACTGAACCATCATCATACCCGCATGTTCGATCGGGGTAGCTAGCAACTCACTGGCTGCAATTTGTGTTTGAATACTCTCGGTAAAGTTATTGTTAATCTGTTCTAGCATTGAAAAAGAACTCCGCTAAATAGTGTTATTTTTAAGTGGTCTAGGTTGGTGCATTTACAGGATATGTAATCAAAAAGCATTTTTTAACCAAGTTATCTCTGGTTGTGTAATTAGCCCTTCAAGGGTTACTACATCAACTCTACAACAAGTATTGTGCACATTTAAACCAGAATGATGTAGGTAATATGTTACGCAATGTTTAATCTTCTTCTGCTTACTTGGAGAAATGGCTGCTACCGCACCACCAAAGTTATTATTTTTACGGTACTTAACTTCGATAAAAACATAAGTGTCCCCATCAAGCATGATTAGGTCAAGTTCACCGTTTCGGCAGTGATAATTTTTATCAACAGGTATGAGTCCTTGCGTGACTAGGTAGTCTTGTGCAAATTGCTCAGTAAGCTGACCTTTATCAGTAGTAGTCACAGCTGTTGACTTTGGCTTAATCCATTGCAATCGAAGTAACCTTATTTCGCTGATAACTGCCCCAAAGCAGACTACGGGTTAATATGCTGTTGTCATCAAGTTTTAAAACACCGGTTTGGCCCCAGTGCTGCAGGTATTGTGCCTGTTGCATTAAAGGGATTTTATTAATGAGTTGATAGCTATCAAAGCCCATGGCAAAAAGACGCGATAGGCCATCTGACCGTTTAGGCCATATGTTATCGCTTAATAGTGCTAATTCTGAGTTTCGTTCATTGGATAATAACCAAGGAATTTCAGTGAAGGTCAAACCGCGTAAGTCGCTGTTGGTCGAGTAGTCACCTTTTGTACTATGACTTCTTGAGCTTGCAAATACAGGGATTACTTGAGCAAAAGGACTAATATTTACCTCAATATAGGGTTTGACCAAGCGAGTTTGTTCTGGCGTACCAACCAGATAAATCATATCGATATCACGACGGTTACGGGTTTGTGTTTTAAGGGTTTGATTAACTCGGCTTTTAAGCTTATCTATACGACCCTTACTTTTATCTACTGCCAAACTAGCTTTTATATTCGCTTGCATTTGTGCGCCAGTGTCGTAATAAACTATTTCGATAGTATCGCCTGTGATACGGTGCCATTGCTTAACAAAAGCTTGGGCGATACGCTTACTGACAATATTCTTTTGGCTTAAGACAATTGGATGTTGGAAGTTTTTTCGACTTAACGTGGCTGCGGCTTGGCTCGCTTCATCTTCTGGGCGCATCGAAAGTACTGTATGCTCATCACTTAAAGAGGCCTTTGCCGGGATATTTAGCAGTAAAGTGTCGATTGCTTTTGAATTTTCTTCAGGCTTTAAGTAACTATCTATCGCCGTTTGGCTATCAATGGCGGTGATGTAGTCATTGCTCTGTGTAGTCGTAGAAGGCTGAGCTAGGCTAGTGTCTTGCTCAGTGTTGAAGTTAAATAAGTTATTGCTAGCACCTAACATATAGTCATTTTGCGACTGAGTACTTTGACTAGTATGTGTAATGTACTTATCAACATTAGATTTAAGTAAAGGGCCAATAACGTAATCAATGTTTAACGTTGAAAATTCATTACTTAAACCATACCAGTTGACCGTATTGCTATCTACAAAGTGTATTGTCTTATCTTCATCATTAGCAAAGCTAGCCAATATACCTTGCTGAATGGCAAGACCTGCAGCATGTTGCTTTCCTGAAAGTGGTAGTATTACTGCAATATTTTCAATAGGTTTTTCGGTAAGCGTTAATGTGGTTAACTGATTAGCAATAACATTTGCCGGGTGCAGTTTAAATTTATTTTGCCATATTTTAAGGTGGTATTGCAGCTGCTTATTGTTATATGAAAACTTATTAGTTAATGCGGTAAGCTCAAGCCAACCTTTACTTGCAGGTGCATTATCTTTTGCAAGCAAGCTGAGTTGCCATTGAGCTAAACGCTGAAAGTCGTGCCAAATTTGCTCTACTTGTTGCTGGTTTTGTTGACTTAAAGCCGTGAGGGAAAAAGCATGTAAGCGCGCATTTAGCGCTGCGATTGGGCGTTTTTTATCGTCAAAGGTTGCATTGAGTAAATTGTAATAACTGGCACTAAGCGCAATTTTATTGTCGCTACTGAATCGGGCAATTTTCTCTAATTCGGTATGGCTTTCAGGAAAGTAGCCTAGCGCCTGTAAGCTGCTCGCTTTGATCATGCTAAGTTGCAACTTACTCACTTGATAATTTTCAAGCTTATCATCTATTAAAGGCAGTGTTTTATCAGCAAGCCATAAAGCTTTTGGATGATTACCTTTTTGATACAGCAACCTAGTGGCGATAACCAACTCATTAATAGCAGCTTCAGCCTCAAGGGTTTTCGCATACTCAATACGTTCTTCAGCGGTTAAGCTATCGGGGGCGACTTCAAATACTTCAAGTTCAGTTGCTGGTTTAGGGGCTGGTTTGGCTGTTGGCGTTTGTTTAGTACTACAACTAGCTAGCAGTGAAAATAAAAGAGCGGGTAAAACTCTACATTTGAATACCGTTAAATACCGTGAAAAATTTGTATTTAAGGTTGTTGAAAATAACGCTGTTTTTACCACAATAAATAAATCCGTGCATATTGCTATCAGTATGGGGTTATAATAAACGCCTAAGCAGTTAGTCTCAACTAATATACGCTAATTATCTCTATGCTAAGTAAGCGCAAACTAAGTGAAGTAAGAATCCATGAGTGAAACAACCATAACCCCAGCTACCCTTTATATTGTTGCAACTCCAATAGGGAACTTAGGCGACATAAGTCAAAGAGCAATCGATGTATTAACACAAGTAGATATTATCGCCTGTGAGGATACGCGGCATACAGGTAAGTTACTTTCAGCATTTTCGATTAAAAATAAAACCATGTCTTTGCATGATCACAATGAAAGGCAACGCCAAGAGCAAGTTGCTGCTTTATTGCAAGAGGGTAAAAGTATTGCACTAGTGTCTGATGCCGGAACGCCACTAATAAGCGATCCAGGCTTTCACCTTGTTAGGCATTGTCGAAGCCTTGGCTTAAAGGTCTCTCCTGTGCCAGGAGCATGTGCAGCTATATCAGCGTTATCTGTGGCAGGTTTACCTACGGACAGGTTTAGCTTTGAAGGTTTTTTACCGTCAAAGTCAGGTGCTAGACAGGCTACATTAACAGCGCTAGCTAATGAACAACGTACCATGGTTTTTTATGATGCACCTCGTCGTGCTATCGATACTGTTAAAGATATCGTAACAACCTTAGGTGGTGAACGTTATATTGTAATAGCTAGAGAGTTAACTAAAACCTTTGAAACAATACACAGCGATACTGCTGAAAATTTACAAGCCTGGCTTGAGCAAGACCCTAATCAGCTTAAAGGCGAAATGGTGTTGATTATTGAAGGTTATAAAGCCGTTGAAAATGAAATATCAGCGGAAGTAATTCTGTCTCTTATACACATCTCCGAGCCCACGAGACCGTACTAGATCT
>CAJXPG010000141.1 GCA_913057925.1 uncultured Colwellia sp.
CTTCATCACTGAAGTGTCTGACAATACCCAGATTGTGAGAAATCAGTATGTACGCTAATCCCATTTGTTGTTGCAAATCGAGCAACAAATTTATCATCTGTGAACGCAGAGAGGGATCTAACGCGGCTAACGCCTCATCAAGGATAATGACTTGAGGTTGCAATATAATCGCCCTTGCGAGTGAAATACGCTGCTTCTGGCCACCGGAGAACATATGAGGGTAAAAATTCATATGATCGCCAAGTAAGCCAACTTTCTGCAACGTAGTGCGAATAAGCTTTCGACGCTCTACTTCATTTAAATCTGTATTGATCATTAGCGGCTCATCTAACAGCTCTTGAATGGTCAAACTTGGATTTAACGTGGTGCCAGAGTCTTGAAATATCATGCGAATATGCTGACATCTTTGCTTAAACCGCTGGTTTTGTAATAACTGACCGTTAAGAAATACTTTTCCAGAACTCGGTGTTTCTGCTCCCACTAAAATCTTTGCCAAAGTTGACTTACCTGAGCCGGTTTCACCGACAATAGCTAGCGTCTTTTTCGATTCAATAGCAAACGACACCGGTGATAATGCATTGAAGGTGCGCTTATGATACCAGTGGCCTTTGAGTTTAAATGTTTTTGAAACTTCTTTTACGTCTAATAAAACACTCATTTAACATGCTCCTTTGGTTGAGCATTGCTTGGCTTGAGTTTTTTTAACTTTTTCATGCAGCAAAGGGAAGTGGCAACTGACTTTATGACCATGGAAGCTGCTAACTTTTGGCGCTTCGACACAGGTTTTTTGAGCCCTTGGACATCTAGGTCCTAGGCGACAACCAATAGGCAAATGCTGCAAGATTGGAATACTGCCAGGTAAAGTCATTAAACGAGATTTAGAGGGCAGTTGTAAATTAGCCTTGGTACTACTATCAACTAACGCACGAGTATACGGGTGCATCGGCTTATTGAAAATTTGTCCGGTAGTGCCTGCTTCAACAAATTGGCCGCTATACATCACTGTAATAGTATTTGTCCAATGGGTGAGGTTCTCTAAGTCATGACTAATTAATAAGATAGACATGTTTTTTAGCTGATTGAGATTTGCTAATAGTCTAAATATCTGCCCTTGGTTAGTACTTTCCATCGCGGCAGTGGGCTCATCAGCAATCAGTAAAATTGGTCTTCCTGCTAAAGCGATGGCAATCATCACGCGTTGGCAAATCGCCTCCGTTAATTGGTGCGGATAGCTATTAATGCATTGTAAATGTTTCTTGATGCCGACTTTGTGAAGTAACTTTACTACGGCTTCTTTTCGCTGAGCTTTTCGTTGCCAGTAGTGCCCAGTTAATTGGCTACTATCTATTGCTTCACTTAATTGCTCACCAATTAAGGTGGTTGGATCTAAACAGCTCATTGGCTCTTGAAATATCATAGCAATATCACGGCATAACAAAGCTTTACGCTCATCTATTGTTAAGCGTAATAAGTCGATACCTCGCCAATGAAACCTATCGGCATGGACATGCCATTTATCTTCTAATACGCCGATAATAGCTTGCGCTAGTAAAGATTTACCAGAGCCTGACTCACCGACTAAACCGCGAACCTCACCTTCTTTAATTGAAAGGCTGACTCGGTCGACTGCCAATATTCTACCGTTTGGCGTATCAAGCTCTATAGATAAGTTTCTAATATCGAGTAAATTCATAATCTTTACTTAAAAGCCTTTAGCAGCTTGATAATTTTAGCGGTAAAGTGCAAGTGCTTTGCAGCTTTGATGTTAACAGCTAGCATTAATTTTCCTTACGCAATTTCAATGCGTGCCTGATCCCTTCGCCAACAAGGTTTGTCGCTACAACAGCGAATAAAATGGCAAGACCAGGAAGGTAAACAGTCCAAGGGGCAATGTAAAACCTTTCAAGGCCGTTTGCTAAAATTGCTCCCCATTCAGGCAATGGAATTTGCGCTCCTAAACCCAAAAAGCCTAAGGTTGCTATATCCAAAATAGCCGCAGATTGCGCTAAAGTTGCTTGACTCATAAGTCGCTCGACAATATTTGGGAATACTGAATAATACAAAATACGAAAGTTACTGGCGCCATCAAGGCGAGAAGCCAGCACATAGTCTTTTCTGAACTCTTCCTTTACCGCATAACGGGTAATATGAATAAATTGCGGGATAAAGACGATGGCAATCGCCCACACTGTGTTACTGATACCAGGGCCTAAAATTGCGACAATGATAATAGCAAGCAGCAATGAAGGGATGGAAAGGATCACATCGAGAAAATGATTAAGAAAACTCGATTTTACTCCTTTAGTTAAGGCTGACAGAGAACCAATAATTACACCAATAACCAGAGAGAATATCACTACAATAAAGCTTAAGCCGAAGGTTAATGAGGTTCCGTACATTAGTCGTGACAACATATCTCGACCTAAATCATCAGTGCCTAATAAATAGCTTACATCTCCATCAGGATGCCAAGCAGGAGGCAATAAAATCATGTCTAAGTTACCATCTACTGGAGAGTAGGGGGCAATCAAAGGGGCAAATATTGCTAATAATATAAGGAAGATAAAAGAAGTAAAACCGACCATGGCAACGGGGGTTTTTCTAAAAATTCCCCACAACTGCATAAAAGGTGAAGGGAATACCTCTTCAAGGTATATTTTTTCACGAGCCATATTTATTACCTCGCGCTAACGGGTTAAGAGCGGCATAAATAAAATCAGTTAAAATATGCACAATAAAAATGAAACACGATAATACTAATAAGCCACTTTGAATTGCGGTGTAATCTCGCTGATAAATACTTTCAATTAACCAACGGCCAATACCCGGCCAACTAAAAATAACTTCGGTTACCATGGCGATGGTCACTAGGTTGGCAAACTGTAAGCCAACATGGCGTATTATTTTAATTAACGCATTGCGAATAGCGTGGCGAAATATAATTTGATTGAAGCTCAGCCCTTTAGCACGTGCTGCCCTGATATAACTGGCCGCTAACACTTCAATCATAGCGGCACGTGATAAGCGGATAAAAATCGTCGCAGGTGCTAAGGCGATAACACAAGCAGGTAAAATAATGTGGGCGCTAGCGTTACTAAAAGCTTGCCATTTGTATGGGCTATCACTTAATAAGATATCAATGAATTGAATACCGGTAACAAACTCAATTTCAAACAGTAAGCTGATTTGCCCGGCAGAAGGCAACCAACCCAAAGTGATTGAAAAAAGTAAGATTGCCAGTAATCCTAACCAAAAAACCGGAATAGAATAGCCAAGCATAGCCAGTGATAAAATAGCATTATCACTGGTTTTATTATGTTTTATTGCCGCAATAAAGCCCAACGGAATACCGGTAAGCATGGCAATTAATAATGCGACTAAACTCAGCTCCATAGTGGCTGGTAATAACGCTTTTAATTCATGATTAATTGGAGACTGACTTGCCATTGATTGGCCAAAGTCGCCACTCAGTACATGTGATAAATACGCCTTGTACTGACTGAAAATGTTTTCATCCATTTGGTATGCGTCATTCAGTAGCTGCAACTCACTTGCTGTGGCATTAATTTGTCCAGAATGATTAATAACCGTGTCACCGGGAAATAAAAAGCTTAAGCTAAACGACAGCAGTGTTAATACCAGCATAGTAAAGATAAATAATGTTAAACGTCTTAAAGTAAAGGTTAGCATCTTATTGCTCTACCTCTTGAACAGAAGCGTCATTACTTTCAGACTCATTTGTAGCTGAAAGGGGTACTTTACTTACATGATGAAAACTGATCCCGCCAAAGTTTGCTAATATCTTCCCTTGTACATTAGTGTCTCTTGCTTGAAAGCGTTTAGAATGTGCAATGGGTAATAACGGTACTTCTTCATCAATGATCGCCATCGCTTTTGCGTAATATTGCTTTCTTTTCTTCATGCTCGTTGTTTCCAAAGCATCTTGCAATAATTGATCGTATTCTTTATTGCACCAAAAGGTGCGATTGTTAACGGTTTTACTTTGTGAGCAGCTAAGCATAGGCGTAAAAAAATTATCAGGGTCGGGGTGATCGGCTGACCAGCCCAGCAAAAAGCTCTGATGTTCTCCTAATGATAATCTGCGTAAAAAGGTACTCCACTCATAGCTAACGATTTTTACTTTAACGCCTATTTTTTTTAAGTCTGCCTGAATAAGTTTAGCCATAGTTACAGCATTAGGGTTGTATGCTCGTTGCACAGGCATTGCCCAAATATCCATATCAAAGCCTTGGGCATAACCTGCAATTTCAAGTAAAGATTTTGCTCGGATGGGATCATAAATATCTTCAGGGGTATTCTTATCATATGCCCAAGATGTCTCAGGGAGAATAGATTTCGCTCTTGCTGCTTGAGAGCGGTAAACCGTATCAATGATTGCTTGTTTATTGATGGCTAAACTAACAGCTTGGCGGACAAGTTTGTTATCAAACGGTGGCTTTTTAGTATTAAAGCCAAAATAGCCAACATTTAATGAGGTCACAGACTCTAGCTGTAAATCATTGCGTTCAGCAATTTTCGCATGTGCAATTGGGTAACTGCTGACATCGCACTCTTTGGCCAGTAACTTGGTTAAGCGAGTTGTTTTACTCGGGGAGATGTCATAAACCAATTGCTCAATCTTTGCTTTTTCTTGCCAATATGAATCATGACGATAAAAACGAATGAGAGAGCCAACACGGTAATCTTTTAACAGAAAAGGGCCTGTACCTACGGGAAGAATATCAATCTCATGATGGCTATTGGTCGGAATAAGTTGCTCAGCGTACTCTTTAGATAAGATAATCGCATAATCTGTCGCTAAGTTTGCTAAAAAAGAACTGTTATTGCGCTTTAAGACGAATCGAACGGTATAGTCATTAATTTTTTCAACACGTTCAACAAGCTCTGGGAATTTTACACTTTGAAAGAAGGGGTAGCTGCCTCCTGAAACATCATGGTACTCATGTGTTTTATCTAAAATTCGGTTAAAACTAAACAGTACATCATCGGCGTTTAGATTGCGGGTCGGGGTGAAGTAACTTGTTTGATGAAAAGGAATGTCATTACGCAAGTAAAAGGTAATTTTTTTACCATCTCGGGTAACATGCCAGGATTTAGCAATCGCAGGCCCCAAGGTGTTGTCTTCTTTATACGTTATCAGATTATTATAAAGTAGCCTTGAGGTAGCATCAGATGTTGTTCCTGAAGTACTAAGCTGAGGATTAAACGTCTCCGGAGAGCCTTCAGAGCAGTATATAATGCTACGTTCACTTAGCGACAAGCTTTCATTTTCACTGCAACCAACTAAAGAGCTAACAATGCTAACTAAGGCTAGGCTCAGAAGACAATTAAACTTCATCGTTAATACTGCCATCAAGCAAGTTGTATTTTTTCAGATAACCTCTTAATTGATGATAGGTTAACTCAAGGGCTTCCGCTGTCTTTTTCTGATTGAACTGGCAATGTGAAAGAGCTGATTGGATTAATTCTATTTCATAGTCTTGAGACAACGTTTTTAACGATTGAGGAAATTGCTCAAGAGTAACGTTTTTATTTACTGTAGATGCTGTTGGAATCGCAGATTTGATTTCATCAGCAGCAGCGGATGAATCGCTAGTATTAGGCTGATTACTACTAGGCTGAGTACTGTTAAGCGCATTCACTCTATCATGGGTTTGAATGCGTTGGCTCGGCCTAAAGGGAGACTCGAATGGGTCGATAATTAATTCATGCACAGGTAAATGAGGATTGTTACAGCGATATACACTGCGTTCGACCACGTTTTTCAACTCGCGAATATTACCGGGCCAATGATATTCAAGTAAGCTACGTTTTGCCTTTTCGGTAAAGCCACTAAAGAGTTCAAACTCAAGCTCTCGTGCCATATTTATAGCGAAGTTTTCAGCTAACATAATAATGTCATCCAAACGCTCTCTTAATGGCGGCAAGGTGATTACATCAAAAGCGAGTCGGTCTAGTAAATCAGCACGAAATTGACCTGATGCTGCTAAGGTAGGTAAATCTTCATTGGTTGCCGCGACTAACCTAACATCAGTGCTAATGGTTCTTGAGCCACCGACACGTTCAAACTCGCCATATTCGACTACGCGTAATAACTTCTCTTGAATAAGTCCTGAGGTATTAGCTATTTCATCTAAAAATAGTGTGCCTTTATCTGCGCGTTCGAAACGACCTTCGTGGCGTTTGCTTGCGCCAGTGAAAGCGCCACTATCGTAGCCAAATAGTTCGGTTTCAAGTAGATTTTCATTTAATGCGGCGCAGTTTAGTTTTAAATAACTTTGCTCCCAACGCTTAGATAAGTAATGAAGACGGGCAGCAACAAGCTCTTTACCAGTCCCACGCTCTCCAATAATAAGTACAGGTTTGCTTAAGGGAGCAATTTGAGATATTTGTTCTAAAACCTCTAAAAAGCTATTGGATTGGCCAAGGAGGTTATCTTGTTGGTTAAAACGCGCCATAGTAAACTCAAATGTTGGTTTATTTCACTAACAAATAGTGTATTTTATTACTTAGTAGGTTGAAAGTTTTTTTTAAATAAATAATAAAGCTTATAATTACAGTGGGTTAGCGTTATATTTAAAGTTGGCGTAAAAAATGAATACCTTAAAAGTGTAAGTTAAATGAAGTTGTAGCGTAATTCAGCGCTAAATTAATGCTTATTATAAGCAAATGAAATTATAGTTTGGCCTGAATGAGCCATTAGTGAGGAAAGTGTTATGGGTATTTTTTCAAGATTCACAGATATTGTTAATTCTAATATTAATAATTTATTAGATAAAGCTGAAGATCCAGCAAAAATGGTGCGTTTGATCATACAAGAGATGGAAGATACCTTAGTCGAAGTACGCTCTAGCTCTGCTAAAACGTTAGCAGATAAAAAAGAATTAACCCGTCAAGTTAATCGCTTAGAAAAAGATGCTCAGCAATGGCAAGATAAAGCTGAATTGGCATTGAGTAAAGATCGAGAAGATTTAGCTCGTGCAGCATTAATGGAAAAGAAAAAATGCAGTGAAAGCGCTCAAGCCTTGTTAGACGAGCTAGTTCATACCGATGAACATATTAGTAAGTTACAGGATGAAATATCACAATTACAAGATAAGCTAACGGATGCTAAAGCACGTCAAAAGGCCATTGTTATTCGTGAAAAATCAGCAAGCTCACGTTTAAAAGTTAAAGAAAATATTCACGGTACCCGCGTAAATGATGCATTGAATCGCTTTGACCACTACGAGCGTAAAATTGATGATATTGAAGCACAAGTTGATTCATATGATTTAGGTAGCAAATCATTAGCGGACGAAATCTCAGATCTTGAATCTGATGAAAAGGTAGATGATGAATTAGCGCAACTTAAAGCTAAAATGAAAAATAAAAAATAAAATAATCAGTTATTGCTAGTTTTGAAAAAGGAGAAGTATTGTGGAAGAGATTATTATGGCACCCGTTATTATTTTTATGATAATTGTTGCACCTATATGGTTAATATTACATTACCGCAGTAAAAAACAAGTTAGCCAAGGGCTAAGTCAAGAAGAGTACATGCAGTTGTCAGAGCTTTCTGAAGTTGCAGATACCATGGCCGATAGAATTCAAACGCTTGAAGCTATTTTAGACGCGGAGACCCCTAACTGGAGAAGCAAGCTATGAACCGAAAAAGAGGCGAGTTATACCGTGATGCCGAGCAAGGCAAAATAGCGGGTGTTTGTGCGGGCATAGCAGATTACTTTGGTTGGGAAACTTGGTTAGTTAGAATCTTAGTTGTCTCAATGGTGTTATTTGGTATGCCATTCTTAATTTTAGGCTATGTAGCAGCATGGTTTATTTTAGATAAGTCACCTGAGCAAAATAATAAGAATAAGTTTCACTCTGGCAAAAATGCTTACCGTGAAGACACTAACTTTAATGGCGATTTAAGTAATGAGTCAATTAAGGTCAAGGCCAGAATTTGGCAGTCAGGTGAGCCGCCAAAGCAGGCACTTCATGATATACGTCGTAAGTTTCGTTCATTAGAAAGAAAGTTACAGGCAATGGAGCAATACGTTACTTCTGCTGAATTCACCGTGTCTCGAGAAATAAACAAACTATAACGTTTGCAAAGAGTTACCAAGTGGTAGCTCTTTTATTTCCACAAGACTTAGCCCTTGTGATAAAACCATCATCTCTGAATTTCCCCATTATAAGTAATTCAATGAATAAGAGTGCTATTTAGTAGAAAAGTCCTTATTATCTAGCGAGTCCCAAATAATTAATAATCTATAAGTTATCAGTTTTTTATGGCAATAATTAGTAAGTCGATGATAAAGAAACGTGGTTTAGATAAGTTAAAACATAAAGCGAATGAACTGGTTAAGCGCTCTATCGATCAGCATATCTCTTTAGCGGTTACCGGTCTAAGTCGTAGTGGCAAAACAGCATTTATCACCTCATTAGTGAACCAATTAATTAATGAAGGTAATGGCGCTAAACTCAGTTTTTTTGACCCTGTCTATCAAGGAAACTTTATTGCCGCTAAACGTATCCCGCAAAAGCATTTTCATGTACCGCGCTTTGATTATGATGCAGCAATATCGGCTTTAACTGCAGAGCCACCAGCTTGGCCTGAGCCAACCCATGGTATCAGTGAATTACGCTTAGCTATTCGATACAAACCGAAAAACTCTTTATTGAAGTATGCTACAGATATGGCGACTTTAACGGTCGATATTACTGATTATCCCGGAGAATGGTTACTTGATTTACCCATGCTCAAGCAAACGTATCAAGAATGGTCAGAGCAAACTCATCAATTAATGACAAGCTCTCCTCGTGCTAAGCATAGTAAAGATTTTCTGGCAAGGTTAGCAGAAATAGATCCCTTTGCCTGTGCTAGTGAAGAACTACTCGCTGAGTTATCTCAGGAGTACACCGCATTGTTAAATACCTTTAGATATGACCTAGGGTTATCTGTTATTCAACCGGGGCGGTTTATATTGCCCGGTGATCTTGCGGGCGCACCAATTTTAGAGTTTTTTCCTTTTCCAGGACTAGAGCGCCTAGACGGTAATCAGTATCAAAATGCGCCAGATGATAGCCTTATTGGTATGTTACGATCGCGATATCTTGAGTATAAAGAACAGGTTGTTAGGAAGTTTTATCGAGAACATTTTCTTAGTTTTGATAGGCAAATTGTACTGGCAGATTGTTTAACACCATTAAACAAGGGCAAAGAAAGCTTTGCTGATCTAGAACTAGCCATGTCTATGGTGTTAGAGAGTTATCATTATGGAAAATCGGGATTATTTTCACGGCTATTTTCACCAAAAATTGATAAGTTACTTTTTGGCGCCACCAAAGCAGATCATGTCACAGCAGAGCAACACCCCGCGATGGTTTCATTGCTAAATCAGTTAATTCATCAAAACAAACATCAGCTAAATTATGAAGCTGTTGAGGTGAAAACTCTAGCAATTGCGTCAGTAAAAGCCACCACATCAGGGATGACTAAGCACAAAGGCGTTGAATTGCCGGTGATTCAAGGGAATAAACTTGTTCCTTGCACAGAGAATAATTCAGATGACTCTGCAAGTGAGTCGTTTGAATCTAAGCAAATTTTTGGTGAGAAAATTACCGTTTTTCCGGGGACTGTGCCAAATAAGTTACCGAAAGAAGATTACTGGCAAACGAAACCGTTTAATTTTATTTCCTTTGCGCCAATAACAGAGCTGAGTAAACATCAAAGTTTACCGCATGTTCGCATGGACCAAGTATTACAGTTTTTACTCGCAGATAAGATGATATGACCAATAAAGAGCCAGAAAACCAACAACAAGTCCTTTTCAGTGATAGTGATGCTGTCGTTGATCATAATAATGCTCCGTTCAAAGAAAAGACGACTGATTTTAATGAGCAAGTTATCTTTG
Organism: uncultured Colwellia sp.; assembly: GCA_913057925.1. Classification (GTDB taxonomy): domain Bacteria; phylum Pseudomonadota; class Gammaproteobacteria; order Enterobacterales; family Alteromonadaceae; genus Colwellia. The sequence continues at coordinate 9,921 of CAJXPG010000141.1, forward strand.
AAAATGAGGAGTACTTACCCGCAGCTATTGATGATAACGCCGAGCAAGAGCTTTCAAGCGAGCAATTAGTTAGAGAAGCTGAAAGTATTCACAACAGTAAACCATCTTGGTTATGGCGAATTATTACCTTATTATTTGTTACCTTGGTTACCATCGAAGCGGTTGACTTTTTTATTACTGGTTTTGAACAATCGCCTATCATTACCGGGCTTTATGCAATATTGCTGGGCGCTTTATCGGTAGTTGCAGGCAATGCTTTGTGGCACGAATTAATGGGCTTAAAACAATTTAAGCAGCGACAAACGCTCAAGCAACAAGCAATGGATATACTCGCTAATGATGAAAGCCGCCATAATGATATCACCAACAAACGTGGTAGAGATTTTTGTGAAAAACTTAATGAAAATTTACCCTGCGACCTTGTTTTTGATACTTCCAGTGGGCAGCAAGTTTGGCAAGATGCGCTGAGGGCGGAACATAGTTCAGCAGAGCTAGTGCAACTGTACTCTCGTGAAGTGCTGACTAAGGTTGATGATAAAGCGTTAAATGAAGTGGCTAAATTCTCTACTGAAGCCGTCGTCTTGATTGCGCTAAGTCCGGTAGCAGTGATCGATATGTTGATTATGCTTTCCAGGAATCTTCGCATGATTAATAAAATTGCTGGGCTATATGGTTTAAAGTTAGGTTATTGGAGCAGGATTAAGTTGATAAAACAGGTGTTTGTTAATATGGCCTATGCTGGCGCTAGTGAATTAGTTGCCGACTTAGGGACTGAAATGCTTGGCGCAGAATTGATGGGCAAACTTTCGGCTCGCCTTGGGCAAGGCCTCGGGGCTGGTATGTTAACAGCCCGCTTAGGTGCACAAACAATGGAGCTATGTAGACCAATCCCTTTTGAGCAGAAGCCGAAATTAACGCATGTTCGTCAAAAGCTAGTTCAACAAGTTAAATCACTCGTTATCTCGGATAATGATTAACCTGCTAACATGATCATAGTGTAATTCTTGATGTAACCTTTCTTGTACAACAAATACGTTTGCTTGTTTTTTATCCGTTTTGTCATGCTTTATTTCTTCTGCTTAAGTGTCTTAAGATGAAGAAAGCAAGTTAACAAAATTATTACAAGATAACTTTTAACAACAATAATAATAAAAGTTGCACCAACCAAAGGTTAGCAAGATGGCAAAAGGAACAAAGTACGTATCTAAAACTCCTGACGAGCATGGCGTAATTGCGTGGACAGATGAAGATAACTTAATTTGGCAGGAGTTAATTACTCGCCAATTAGCGTGCATAAAAGATAAAGCCTGTGATGAATATCATGAAGGCCTAGCAAAGTTAAAACTCCCGATAGACCGAGTACCGCAACTGTCTGAAATCAGTGAGGTGCTGCGAGAGACAACAGGCTGGCAATGTTATGCAGTTCCAGCACTCATAGGTTTTGAAGAGTTTTTCAGACTACTTTCAGAGAAAAAATTCCCAGTTGCTACGTTTATTCTGTCTCTTATACACAT
>CAJXPG010000142.1 GCA_913057925.1 uncultured Colwellia sp.
CTACACAGAGTAGATCGTCGGCAGCGTCAGATGTGTATAAGAGACAGGCTTAGCTAAGGTAATACAATAACCAGAGAAAATTTCACTATTCACTAAATACATTAGTTATTTCTATAAAGAGACCCGTTATGAGTTCAATTCAAATCATTGTTGGCAGTATGCTTGGTGGTACCGAATATGTTGCCGAGGCTTGCGAAGAAACTTTAAATTCCCTAGATCACAAAGTTGAAGTTCATCTACAACCGGATTTTAATCACATCATTAGCAAGACTTTCCCAAGTAAAAACGAACAAAATAACAACAGTGTTAGTGAAGAAAATCCGATATGGATCATTTGTACCTCTACACACGGTGCTGGTGAGTACCCTGACAACTTTAAACAATTTGCCAGTGATCTTGAAAATTGTGATCAAGATCTATCCACGGTAAGTTTCTTAACTATTGGGATCGGTGATTCTAGCTATGATACTTTTTGCAAAGCTGCACAAGATATATCAAAAGCAATAATTTCAAAAGGTTGCAAACAAATAACAGCTATAAAGACCTTTGATATGTCAGAAGATATTGATCCAGAAGATCTCGCTCAGCAGTGGATTCTTACAAATAGCGATCTCATTTAGATCTAAAGTGATCTGTTACCCATAAGTTATTAACAATAAGTTAATGTTTTTTTAGCTACTGTGGATAAAAGTATGAATAAGCTATTATTTTTCTATTATTATTCCGTTAATTAAAATTAAATATATTTCACCTGTGTATAACTAGCCCTTTTGATCAAAGGTTATTTGCTAAGAGATCAAAGTTTGATCACAAGGTTATCATTGCTATTAGTTACTAATATATATAAAGAAAAAGCAGTTACCCACAGAAAAAGAGGATCCTAATAGGTAATAATAATAAGATCTTTATAAAGATCTCTTTTTATATATTAAGGATCTTGCCCGATCTTTTTTACGCATTTGATCGTATCCCTGAGAAGAAAAAAGCGCTAAAATACGTCTCCTAAATTTCAAAGCGGTAATTTAAAATATCGTTTTGATGAAACTTTTTAATTGAGCAGGATTTTTATTTTATGTGGTATCAAGAGTCTTATGACGTAATTGTTGTTGGTGGCGGTCATGCGGGAACCGAGGCATCACTTGCAGCTGCACGTATGGGCTGTAAAACGTTATTGCTAACCCATAACATTGATACCTTAGGACAAATGTCTTGTAATCCAGCCATTGGTGGCATTGGTAAAGGTCATCTTGTTAAAGAAATTGATGCTTTAGGTGGTTTAATGGCAACGGCCATAGATCACAGTGCCATACAGTTTAGAACATTAAATTCGAGTAAAGGCCCTGCTGTACGGGCGACTAGAGCGCAAGCTGATCGAACTTTATATCGTAACTTTGTACGTAACGTATTAGAAAGCCAAGAGAATTTAACCATTTTCCAACAGCCTTGTGATGACTTGATCCTAGAAAATGATCGTGTCGTTGGTGTTTCAACTCAAATGGGCTTGAAATTTAAAGGCAAAACCGTCGTGCTGACAGTAGGTACTTTCCTTGCAGGACAGATTCATATTGGTCTAAATAACTACCAAGGTGGTCGAGCAGGTGATCCTGCCAGTGTTAACTTAGCGGCTAAAATGCGTGATATGCCGTTTAGAATGGATCGCTTGAAAACAGGAACACCGCCAAGACTTGATGCAAGATCATTAGATTTCTCTGTGATGGAAGAGCAACCAGGTGATACACCAACACCGGTGTTTTCATTTATGGGATCTCAAAAAGATCACCCTAAGCAAATTTCTTGTTATATCACCCATACCAATGAACAAACGCATCAACATATTCGTGACGGTTTAGATCGTTCGCCAATGTATACCGGTGTTATTGAAGGTGTTGGTCCAAGATACTGTCCATCAATTGAAGATAAAATTACGCGATTTGCTGATAAAACATCACATCAAATATTTGTTGAACCTGAAGGTTTAACCACCCATGAAATATACCCTAACGGTATTTCGACCAGCTTGCCATTTGATGTTCAAATGAATTTAGTTCGTTCAATCAAAGGTTTTGAGAATGCTTTTATTACTCGACCTGGTTATGCGATTGAATATGATTACTTTGATCCTCGTGACTTAAAGCAGAGCTTAGAGAGTAAGTTTGTCGAAAACTTATATTTTGCTGGACAAATTAATGGTACCACCGGTTATGAAGAAGCCGGAGCACAGGGCTTAATTGCAGCGACTAATGCTGCAAACCGCGTTAAAGAACGTGATGAATTTATTATTGGCCGTGATCAAGGCTATATGGGTGTTCTAATTGATGACTTAGCCACGTTAGGGACTAAGGAACCATACCGTATGTTTACTTCTCGTGCTGAATATCGCTTACTTCTACGTGAAGATAACGCAGATATTCGTTTAACTGAGCGTGGTAGAGAAGTTGGCTTAGTTGATGATCTTCGCTGGCAACGATTTAATGAAAAAATGGAAAATATTGAATTAGAACGCCAACGTTTACGATCGACTTGGGTACAAAAAGATCATCAACATATTGATCAAATTAATGCTTTATTGAAAAATCCGATGAGTAAAGAAGCAAGTCTTGAAGATTTAATTCGTCGACCAGAAGTTAACTATGATGATTTGATGGATATTGAAGGCTTAGGTCCAGCGTTAGCCGATAAACAAGCTTCAGAACAAGTTGAGATCCAAACCAAATATGCCGGTTATATCGATCGCCAGCTTGACGAGATAGCTAAGAAAAAGCGTAATGAAGATACTAAGATCCCTGCAGAGTTTGATTATCAGCAGATTTCAGGTTTATCTAATGAAGTGGTTGCTAAGCTTAAAGACGCTCGTCCTGAAACTATTGGTAAAGCTTCACGAATTTCTGGTATTACTCCGGCGGCAATTTCGTTATTATTAGTCTACTTAAAAAAACACGGTCTTTTACGCAAGTTAGGGTAAAAGCAAATGGTAGGGGCGAGCTAACCACTAAATAACTTAGTGGCGCTCGTCTAAATAAAATGACGTTAAAGCAACAACTATCGACACTGATCGGCAAAACAGATCTAGAAGTGTCAGAACAACAAATCGACTTACTTATTCAGTATGTTGAATTACTCAACAAATGGAATAAAGCCTACAATCTCACCTCTGTGCGTGATCCTAGCGAAATGTTAATTAAACATATTATGGACAGCTTAATGGTTGGCGATGTACTTATCGGTAAAAACTTTATTGATGTGGGTACTGGCCCTGGTTTGCCAGGTATTCCATTGGCTATTTTGTATCCAGAGAGAAATTTTGTATTATTAGATAGTTTAGGTAAGCGAATTACTTTCTTAAGACAGGTAGTTTTTCAATTAAAGTTAGAAAATGTCACGCCTGTTAAAGCAAGAGTTGAAGAATATCAAGGTGATGAACCTTTTGATGGCGTATTAAGTCGTGCGTTTTCTTCCTTGAATGATATGGTAAGTTGGTGTCAGCACTTAATTTCAACTGAGCAAGGAAGATTTTTTGCACTTAAGGGGCAATATCCTCAAGATGAAATCACGCAATTACCTGAAAATATTACGTTAGTAGATAGTCATGAAATAACAGTACCCGAACTTGTTGGTGAACGCCACGTGTTGGTATTGAAGAAGTTGCACTAGAAATAAAAAAATAATAGAGGCGCTTGTGGGAAAAATAATAGCTATTGCAAACCAAAAAGGTGGTGTTGGTAAAACAACAACTGCAGTAAATTTGGCTGCCTCATTGGCGGCGACTAAACGTAAAGTTTTATTGATTGATCTTGATCCGCAAGGTAATGCCACTATGGCCAGTGGCGTTGATAAATATCAAGTTCATGCCACTTGTTATGAATTATTAATTGAAGAGCAAAGTGTTGAAGAAGTCGTTGTTAAAGAAACTTCGGGTCTTTATCACTTAATTTCCGCGAATACTGATGTTACAGCGGCAGAAATTAAGCTAATGGAAGTATTTGCTCGCGAACAGCGATTGAAAAGTGCTTTAGCACCAGTAAAAGATTATTACGATTTTATTATAATTGACTGCCCGCCTTCACTGAATATGCTTACCGTAAATGCAATGACAGCTGCTGATTCAGTACTCGTGCCAATGCAATGTGAATATTACGCATTAGAAGGCTTAACCGCCTTAATGGACACTATTACTAAGCTGACTTCAGTGGTCAATGATAAATTACATATTGAAGGCATACTTCGCACTATGTATGATCCGCGAAATCGACTTGCTAATGATGTCTCTGAGCAATTAAAAAGACACTTTGGCGATAAAGTCTATCGCAGTGTCATTCCTCGAAATGTTCGTTTAGCGGAAGCGCCAAGCTTTGGTGCGCCAGCCATGTATTATGATAAATCTTCAACAGGAGCTAAAGCCTATTTAGCGCTTGCTGGTGAAGTATTACGTAAAAATGACACCGCGAAAAAATCTAAGAATACTACGGCAACTGCAGCCAACTAGCGCAAAGGAAAATTATGAGTACAGCAAAACGCAAAGGCGCTAGCCGCTTAGGCCGTGGCCTTGATGCCCTTCTTTCTCCAGCTCCGGCTGAAGTAGAAAATATTGCATCGGCTTCTGAAGACAATAACCAAATAAAAGCTTCAGACAGTGAATTACAAAAAATAGCCATTAAAAATTTGGTACCAGGAAAATACCAACCTCGCCGTGATATGACAGATGAAGCGCTAGAAGAGCTATCTTTATCTATTCAATCTCAAGGTATTATTCAGCCTATTGTTGTTCGTTTAGTTGCCGATGATCAATATGAAATCATCGCAGGTGAGCGTCGTTGGCGTGCAGCTAAACTGGCACAACTGGATGTTGTTCCTTGTTTAATTAAAAATGTTCCGGACGAGTCCGCTGTCGCGATTGCGTTAATTGAGAATATTCAACGTGAAGACTTAAATGCCATGGAAGAAGCGGTTGCATTGGATCGTTTATTAACAGAGTTCGATCTTACCCATCAAGAAGTGGCTATTGCTGTCGGTAAGTCTCGTACCACGGTGAGCAATTTATTACGTTTGAACAACTTAAATGATGAAGTGAAAACCTTTTTAGAAAATGGCGATATCGAAATGGGTCATGCCCGTGCTTTATTAGCATTAGAAGGTGATATTCAAACCTCTGCAGCACAAACGGTGGCAACAAAAGAATTAACGGTTCGAGAAACTGAAGGATTAATTAAAAAGATCCAAAACCCTGTTGCCGAGAAAGAAAAAGTTGAAAAAGCCATTGAAACTATCGATATGGAGCAGGGCTTAGCAGAAAAGCTCGGCGCTAAAGTAGCGATTAGTCATAATAAGAAAGGTAAAGGTAAATTAGTAATTTCCTATGCTAACCTTGAAAAACTTGAAGAAATACTCGCTAAGATTAATTAATAACTTCAGTTACTTTCATTCAATAAAAACCAGCCCTGTGCTGGTTTTTTACTGTTAAGTGATAAAAAAAACTAATAAATTTTAATGTTATCAAGCATTTTTATTTGTACTTGATATAGTAACTTTATATTGAAAACGTAAGATGTAAGCATTCAAATACTCTTAAGGATTAGCGCATGTTTAAATTGCTTTTAACTACCCTCTTCTCAATGACTATTTTACTAGTCAGCTTTAATTGCTCGGCAGATAATGATGCTGCTGCACTTCTGAAAAAAATGGATGAGTTATTCCGTTCAAAAAGCTCTGTCGCTACCATGAAAATGCAAATAGTGACACCCAATTGGCAGCGAACCTTAGAGATGCAAAGTTGGACGCGAGGTATGGACGATACTTTTATTCGGGTGTTATCACCGAGAAAAGATCGCGGTGTTGCTACCTTAAAAATAGATAAAGAAATGTGGAATTATTTTCCAAAAATCAACAAGGTAATTAAAGTACCTCCTTCTATGATGATGGGCTCTTGGATGGGGTCTGACTTTACCAATGATGATTTAGTGCGCGAGGTATCTTTGGTTGAAGAATACCAAGTGAGTAAAACAGAAGAAGGTGAAAACTACCGTTTAACACTTATTCCCAAAGAAAATACCGTCACTGTTTGGGGAAAAATAGAGATGATTGTTAATCAACAGTCTCTACTTCCCGTTGAGCAGAACTACTTTAATGAAAAAGGTAAGCAAGTTCGCACCATGTTATTCAGTGATATCAAGGATTTTAATGGTAAAAAAATGCCAGCAATAATGACTATGATGCCATTAAATAAAACAGGCCATAAAACCGTTATCGAGTATGTTGAAGCTGAGTTTGATATCGAACTTCCAGGTAATGTTTTTACTTTACGCAACTTACAAAAGCGCTTTTAACTTTAGCTTTTTATCACACTAACAACTAAGAGCTCTTACTATGCTGACTTTAACCTTAGCTTTTCGCAATATACTGCGTAACAGACGTCGCTCACTGTTAACCTTGTTAAGTATGGGGGGAGGATTTTTCTTACTATGCTTAACTCTCTCTATGTCTGAAGGTAGTTATAGCAATATTATTAACATTTTTACTCAAGATCACACCGGACACGTGCAAATCCATAAAGAAAACTACCTTGAGCGCCCTTCTCTTTATAAAACCATAAATCAGTCAAACGCTATTATTGAAAAGCTTGAACAACAATCATCGGTTCTCAGTGTTGCTCCGAGAATTTATGGTCCTTCATTAGCTTATGGCAAAAATAAAACCTTTCCTGCGCAAGTGATAGGGATAGAGCCTGACAGAGAAGCAAACACCACTCGTTTAAAGAGTAAGGTTAAACAAGGCGAGTATTTAACTGATGGTGCTAATAATGATGGTTATTATAGCGCTATGATTGGCTACAGTTTGGCGAAAAATTTAAAGTTAACCGTTGGCGATGAGCTGGTATTAATTTCTCAAGGCATTGATGGATCAATCGCAAACGATATTTTTATCATTACTGCGCTAGTGGGTGATGCTAGCTCTTATGAACGCATGAATGTTTATATCAGCTTAACGGCAATGCAGATGTTCTTATCGATGCAAAGTGGTGAGCAAAGCCAAGTACATGAATTGGCTATTAAGCTGTCACACCAAGGCGAAGCAAGAGCATTTGCAATGAATATGCAAATACAACTTGAAAACAGCTTGCTACGAGTTGAGCCTTGGCAAGTAGTCGAGTCTTCATTTTTTAACAGTATGCAGGCCGATAAAAAAGGCAGCTATGTGTCGATGGGGATAATTATCTTTATTGTGTCTATCGGTGTATTGAATACCATCTTAATGGGTACACTAGAGCGCACACGAGAATTTGGCGTATTAAAAGCCATAGGTGCCCGCCCTACCGCTGTTTTTTACTTAATAATGCTTGAGTCATTCGTGCTTGCTATTATCGCTTGTGTAATTGGCTTGATATTATCTTTACCTGTATGTATTTGGCTGGCTAGTAGTGGAATTCCCATGCCTGAGCCTATTGATATGGGCGGTATCATCTTTGATACCATGTTAGGCGAAGTAAGTTGGTTTGTTGTGCTATTACCTACCGTAGTGGTGATTTTGAGCACTTTATTGGTGAGTTTTATTCCTGCGATGCGAGCCGCTAAGATATCACCGTTAAAAGCATTACAGGCGGTTTAATATGACTAATTCTATGCAACCTCCTATTAAGTTACACAATCAGCAAGGTTCAGCGCAAAGTAGCCTTATTTCACGTTTAGCGAAGCGTAGTATTTTTAGAAATACACGACGAACATTACTCACCGTTTTACTGATCTCTTGTAGTTTAGTCGCTATTTTATTTACCGATGCCTTTGTCCGCGGCATGGTTACCACCATGGTGAAAATCAGTACTCAGACTTTTCTTGGTGAAGGTCAAATTCACCAAGTCGGCTTTCGCGCAGCAAATGATATCGATCTATACATCAAAGATACCGATGCACTGTATCAGCAATTAAATAATATTGAGGAAATTCAAGCTTACGCGCCACGAATATTAACAGGTGCGATGACTTCTTCGTCTGAAAATGTTGCTTCTGCAATGGTTTATGGTGTTGATGCGCTTAAAGAAGCCCAAGTAAGTAAATTGAAGTTGGCGATGACTCAAGGTGATTATTTATCAAATGTTGATGGAGAGATCCTTTTAGGTGAACAACTTGCTGATTTACTTGAGGTTAATTTAGGTGACCGGTTGGTGGTAACCGTATCTGAAGCGCATGGTGGTGAATTATCACAAGCTCTATTTAGAGTTTCAGGACTTTTTAGTTTTAATGAACGAACCATGGATATTGGTATGGCGTTCATTAATTTATCTCAAGGGCAAAAACTACTGAACATTAAGGGTGTACATGAGGTTGCCTTACGTTTGCAACACTTAACACAAGCAGAAGATAAGCAGCTGCCTTTTTGGCAAGCGCTCAATAACGAGCAACTTGAAACCTTAAGCTGGCAGGAATTAGTACCACAGCTAAGTAGTATGCTAGCAATGACCCAATACTCGACACTTATTGTGTCGTTGATTATGTATATTTTGGTGTGTTTAGGGCTGATAAATACCATGTTTATGTCTATTTTTGAGCGACATACTGAGTTTGGTATATTACTCGCCATTGGAACCCGTGCTAAGCAATTGTTTTATCAAATAATGCTCGAAGGTTTTTTTATCGGCTTATTAAGTGTCACTGTTGGCTTGATACTCGCTTGGGGTGTTTGTTATTGGGGATCAATCGTCGGTATAGATTATTCAGAGCTGGAGATGTCAGGTTTAACCTTGAATGAACCTATTTATTTAGTTATTGATGCAGCAACTTTTTTCTATATGGCAATAGCTACTATTGTGGTAACTCTAATCGCTTGTCTTTACCCCGCTTTTCATGCCGCTCGATTACAACCTTCCTTTGCCATGCGTAAAACGCTTTAATTATTGAGCGAATAGGAACTGAAGCACATGACCATAACAACACAAACAGACACCGCGCATAAGGTAATAAATATGACGACAAAAAGTGAAGAAACTGTAATTGAAACCAAGCAGTTATGTCGAGAGTTTGGTCAAGGTGATACCTTAGTAAAAGCACTATCTGATGCTAACATTACTATTGAGCGAGGAGAGTTTACCGCAATTATTGGTCCGTCAGGCTCAGGAAAATCAACCCTACTACAGCTAATTGGCGGCTTAGATAATCCAAGCTCAGGTGATGTATTTCTCGATAAAAAAAACATTAGTCATATGACGGGTACAGAATTATCCGACTTTAGACGTGACCATATTGGCTTCATTTTTCAAGCATATAATTTGATTCCTGTATTAAGTGCTCGAGAAAATATCGAATACATCATGTTGCTACAAGGTGTGTCGGCAAGTGAACGAAAAAAGCGAGTTGATATGCTGATGCACGCTGTAGGCCTGGAAGGTTTGGGTGATCGTCGCCCTGCGGAACTCTCTGGTGGACAACAACAGCGTGTTGCTGTGGCAAGAGCTATGGTGTCAAAACCCAGTATCATTTTAGCAGACGAACCTACAGCCAATTTAGATTCTAAAACAGGTGCTGATTTGTTAGATATGATGAAAGATCTTAATGAACAACAAAATATGACGTTTGTTTTTTCAACACATGATCCAAAAATAATGGAACGTGCTCGCCGTATCATTCGTTTAGTAGATGGTTGTGTGGTTGATGATGAGCGCAAAGCTTAATGTCTAAATTAGGTCGTGCGATCGTTTTGACGCTACTTGGTGCCATTACCTTGCCGGATACTTGTTACGGCGATAACTTTACTTTTAGCGGTTATGTTAAAAGTTATGCCTTAACGCAAGACAGTATTTCGATAAAGTCTGTTGATGAAAATATGCCTGAGCAGTCTATTTCAGCTAATTTTCAATCTCAAAATGCCCTGCGTTTAATGACGTCTTATTTGTCGGCTGATTTAGGTAATATTGAAGTGCACTATGAAGTACAGCCATTATACTTTTCTAATGCAGACATGGCGTTATATTATACCGATGAAAGCTTTTCTGCCGTTGGTAACACCATTTCAACCGCGAGTAATCAATATCGTTTTAAAGATTTAGACAGCGTTTTAACGGATGTTGGTAATCATGGTGTGGTATTGCAAAACCTCGATCGCTTCAATTACCAATACAGTAATCAATATGGTGATTTAACTATCGGGCGACAAGTGGTTTCGTTTGGCTCAGCACGCTTCATTAATCCCACAGACATATTTATCCCTTTTGCAATTCAGACTTTGAACCAAGAATATCGTGTCGGTATTGATGCCGTCCGTTTTAAAGCGGATGTTGGTGATTTTGCCGTCATTGATGCAGGCTTGGTTATTGGTAAAGATGGAAAAAAAGAAAATAGCGCCGCCTTTTTACGCGGTAAAAATTCAATTCAAGGTAATGACATTGAAGTTATCGCTATCATGCTTGATGAAGCATGGTTATTAGGCGCCGGCCTTGAAAGAGCATTAGGTGATTTTGGCTTTTGGTTTGAAACCGCCTATATGGATTGGCAGCAAAGTGCCAATGACATAGGCAATGATTTTCAAGGTATTAATTTTCAAGGTAATAACGAAGCCTCGTATACAGACAATTATTGGCGAACATCAATCGGTTCAGATTACGCCTTGAATGAAGACATTATTGTTATGCTTGAGTATCACTACAATGGTGCGGGTGATGATGAGCCAGAAAACTACACAGAATTAGCGTCACAAGCTCCCTATCAAAAAGCGGGGGGTTATTTATATGGAGAGCACTACATTATTCCGGCGGTTACCTGGCTAGCATCTCCTCTTGCTTCGCTAAGTGCTAGCGCATTCTATAACGTAAGTGATGGCTCAATGTTTTTTTCTTTAGTAAATGAAACCAGTTGGAGTGATAATTTATATTCTGACTTTGGTGTTTATTTGAGTCATGGAAAACCAACGGTATATCAAACTATTGAGCAAGAAATTAACTATAACGTGGGGTCTGAATTTGGCGCTTACCCGATAAGTCTTTATGCGAGTTTGCGATATTATTTCTAGCGGAGATAATGTGGTTTTAAGGGTGAAACCGTTTACTGATTGTTCCAAATTGATATTATTTAATTTTGATTCGATTGAACGATTATCGTACAGTAGTCACTAGTAATTAATTTCAAGGACGAAACAATGCAAGAGTTACCTCCATTAACGCTCGTTAAAACTTGGCTTGAAGTAGTTGAGCAACTAGATATTCCTACACCTATTCGTGACAAGCGTAATAAACTTCTCAGCTATTACTTTGGCTCTATCAAACAAGCACAAAAATACGTAGAAGAAAATGAAGGTTATAGTCAATTGGTCTCATAAATTGCATCGGATGGCCCACCCGGCAGGAGTCGAACCCTGTCTCTTATACACATCTCCGAGCCCACGAGACCGTACTAGATCTCG
>CAJXPG010000143.1 GCA_913057925.1 uncultured Colwellia sp.
AGATCTAGTACGGTCTCGTGGGCTCGGAGATGTGTATAAGAGACAGATATAGCGGTAGTTTTGTGATGAGTGTCCCGTTATAGTGCTGGCTTGTGCCAATAAATTGACATAAGTTCGATGGTGTATTAGAGTCCGCCCCTGAAAATATATTCATATTTAATGGACTAAATGCTGACATGGATGCTCTTCTCAACAGTTTCAAGCTGTGCTGCCATTTGCAAAATATCCCTGTCAACACCGATCAAATACTTCGACAGTTCTCATCTGATGGTAATTCACTGACGAAAATTGAATTGCAACTTGCAGCAAAAAGTCTTGGCCTTAAAAGTAAAGTTAAACAGTTTAGCCAAGCTGATATTATGAGTAACATCAACAAATCAATGCCATTCCCTGTTATTGCCGAGCTTGCTAATGGTGAAGTAATTGTATTGGTTAAATCTGAAGTTGTTGCCTCGGCAGAGATAGGTGCCATAAATCCAGATGCCGAGTTTCAACACATTGATCCGCAAGAAAGTCAGCCTTTACAAAAAAAACGGTTCTTAATTCAAAATCCACTTAAAAGTCAACCTGAAATTCTAAATGAGTCAGAGTTGATGGCTTTGAATATTAAAACGCTTATATTTATCCAGCCCGGTTTAAAAGAAGCCATTGCAAAAAAGTTTGATGTTCGTTGGTTTATACCGGTAATTAAAAAGTACAAAAAGCTATTTAAAGAAGTAATTGTTGTTTCTTTCTTTATACAATTATTTGCTTTAATAACGCCATTTTTCTTTCAAGTGGTGATGGATAAAGTTTTAGTGCATAGAGGCTTTACTACCCTAGATGTACTGGCCATTGGGTTTCTAGCAGTCGCTATATTTGAAGTGATATTAAGCGGTATACGTCAATACTTGTTGATGCATACAACTAATCGAATTGATGTTGAACTAGGCTCTAAGCTTTATAAACATTTAATGGGCTTACCTGTCAGTTTTTTTGCATCCCGTAAAGTTGGCCATATTGTAACGCGAGTACGCGAGTTAGATACTATTCGTGAATTTATTACCGGCTCATCGTTAACTCTTCTATTAGACTTAGCCTTTACTTTAATATTTTTTGCTGTTTTATATTATTACAGTCCGCTATTAACCGCAGTGGTCGCAGGGACACTGCCAATTTATATTTTATTGTCTATTTTCATTACTCCTATTTTACGTCATCGGCTGAATGAAAAGTTTAAATATGGCGCCGAAAACCAAGCATTTCTCACGGAGTCGGTGAATGGAATTGAAACGGTTAAGTCACTTGCGATTGAGCCTGGTATGCAGCGTAAGTGGGAAGACCAGTTAGCTAACCATGTAACTGCTTCATTTAGAGCAGGTCATTTGTCGAATATATCGAATCAAGTGGCAGGCTTAGTTAATAAAATCATGACATTGTTGATTATTTGGATTGGCGCCCACCTTGTTATCGCAGGGGATCTTACCGTGGGCCAACTTATCGCCTTTAATATGATCGCGGGCCGTGTGAGTGGGCCCATTTTAAAAATTGTTCAACTTTGGCAAGATTTTCAGCAAGTTTCTATTTCGGTAAAGCGCCTAGGTGACATTCTTAATAGCCCAATTGAGCCAGGCTACGACCCCAGTCGTAGTACTTTACCTACTCTAAAAGGTGATGTTGAATTTGATCAAATTGGTTTTCGTTACCAAGCAGATGGCCAAGACATACTGTCTAACTTTCAGTTAAAAGTATCGGCTGGAGAGTCCATTGGAATAGTGGGGCGTTCGGGTTCAGGAAAAAGTACCGTGGCGAAATTAATTCAGCGCTTATATGTGCCTTCTCAAGGACGGGTTCGTATGGACGGTGTTGATTTGTCAATGGTTGATACCGGCTGGTTACGTCAACACATTGGTGTAGTCATGCAAAATAATATGCTTTTTAGTGGCACCATTCGTGAAAATATTGCTATCTCAGCTCCTGCAACATCAATGGAAGACATAATTCTTGTTTGCGAACAAGCGGGCGCTCATGAGTTCATAGTTGAAATGCCTAAAGGCTACGACACGCCTATAGAGGAGCAAGGGAATAATCTTTCGGGTGGCCAAAAGCAACGTATCGCCATTGCTCGTGCGTTATTATCCAATCCTGGTGTACTTATTTTTGATGAAGCAACCAGTGCTTTGGATTATGAATCAGAGCGTATTATTCAAAATAATATGCAGCAAATTAGTGCAGGCAGAACCATGTTTATTATTGCTCATCGCTTATCAACCGTGCACCACTGTGATCGTATTATCGTATTAGATAAAGGCCAAATTATTGAACAAGGCAGTCATGAAGAACTGCTTAAGAAACAAGGCTATTACGCCCGTTTGCATCAGCAGCAGGTTGGAGCAAGTAATAGTGAACCACGAGTTCAAATTGTTCGGTCGGGTAAGTCGAGTAATAAAAAAGAGCAGCTTAATGAGCAATATGCCTCTCTTGTCCAGACAGAGGTAAAAGAAGATGTCCAAAGGGAGTCAAAGAATTCAAGTGTTAAAATAGAGAAAGGAGCTGATGATGAAATCGTTTAGCTCAAAGTTCTTATCATCTCCTGGTCGATTTTTACAGTCGCAGTTAAAGCGCTGGCAAGAGCGTGGCACTCTAAATAATGAAGACTTTGATCGTTTGAACTTAGATTTTCAGCCTGCATCGTTGGCCATTCAAAATCGACCACCTCACCCAGCCAGTAAAATCGTGGCGCGCATGTTGATGGCGATTTTTTCATTTGGTGTTATTTGGGCCAGTCTTGGTAGTGTTGATATTGTTGCAACAGCACAAGGTCGGTTAATTCCCCAAAGTCGTATTAAAGTGGTGCAACCAATTGAGCTTGGCAAGGTGACCCATTTACCCATAAAAGAAGGTCAAAGAGTTGGGAAAGGGGATGTGTTGATTGTGCTTGATAGCACACAAATTAGCGCTGAAATAACCCGCATTGAATCTCAACAGAATGATTATAATATGCGAGAGCAAGGATTAGAAAAGCTTTTGCTAGCGTTGGAAAAAAGTACAAACCAAACTTTAGATAAAAAGCTTCGTACTGCAAATCAATTCATCGATAGCAATAACACCAGTCCTGCTTATTTATCATGGCTGAAAAGCCAATGGCAAGACTTTCAACAACAGCAAGGTTTGCAGCAACAACAATATATAACTCAACAACGAAGCATTGTGGCAAGCCAGGCAACTCTTGGAAAATTTCAGCGTACGCTGCCTTTAATAATTGATAAAGCCGAATCCATGAGCGCTTTACATCAGCAGCAATCTGTATCGCGTTTAGAATACTTAGGGGCTGAACAAGAACGTATTGCGATGGAGCAAGACCTTAGTATTGAACGTAAACGATTGGCCTCTATGCAATCTGAATTGGCTAGCATACAAGATCAACAACAAGCGCATAAAGCCACCACTCGTAAAGATTGGCAGCAGCAAAAACTGGATTACCAGCAAGAGTCTCAGCGCTTAAATCAAGAATTGGATAAAATACGTGATCGCTTTAAAAAGCATACCCTATACGCACCAGTTGATGGGTTAGTAAAAGACTTATCAGTAACGACCATAGGTGCAGTGGTCAGTCCAGGGGATGAGCTATTAACCATAGTGCCAACGGCTGATATTTTACAAATGGAAGCTTTTGTTGAAAATAAAGACATTGGCTTTATAGAGGAAGGGCAAGAAGTTGAGGTTAAAATTAATACCTTTAATTTTACTAAATACGGAGTGATCACTGGCAAACTTGTTCATATCTCAAGCGATGCAGTCTCTAATGAGCAAAGAGGTAGTGAGCAGCCAGGTTATGTTTTTCCCGTGCGTATCGAATTGGAGAAAGATTACCTATTTTTTAATGGCAAAAAATTGCGTTTGCAACCAGGAATGGAATCAACGGTTGAGATTAAAACGGGTACGCGCCGCTTGATCGAATTCTTCCTGTCTCCCTTATTGCGCCATAAAGCTGAAAGTTTGAACGAGCGTTAGTATGAGTAGTTATTTTTCAAAGAGTGGCCAATTACTGTCATTTGTCCTGCTATGGGGTGTTGCCAATAATGGGCAAGCTGAAAATCTGTTATATGACTTATATATGCGAGCACTGCAATATGATGAAAACTATTTAAGTCACAAAACGCAAATTAAAGGGGCTCATTATGATAGCCAAATTATCGAAACCGAACTTTTTCCTTCGGTTAATTCAAGTGTTACTCGTTCAGAAGTTGAATCTGTAAATACTGGTCCGCAACGCTCAGTTACCTCCACTGGCCGCTATAAAAGTACCCGCTATCAATTACAATTAAGTCAGCCGGTATACGATCCAGAGCTATTTGATCGAATTCAAGCCCAGCACTACAGTCAGAGCGCCCTAGATTATAAATTAGCCGGTATTAAACAAGCGCTTATGCTAAATATTGTTGAGCTTTATTGGCAATTAAAAGTGAGTTATCAAAATTTTATTTATCAGCAAAGCAAACTTGAGCTTCAGGAAAAAAAATTACAGGAAGGACTATTAAAACAGTCTCGTGGACAGCTTTCAAATGAAGAAATTAACCTTTTAAAAGCAGAGCAACTAGGTCAGCAATATCAATTAGATATTAGTCAGTCTCGTTATCTTAGTGCTAAGAATGAATTATTTGACGTGACCTTGTTTGATTACTCTGTGGTGACAGCCAGCGATACATGTCGCCCATTAATGCTACCTATGGGGAGTAGTGAGCAGCACTTGAACTTAGCCGTCCGTGGTAATCTTGATATTAATCTTTATAGGCAAGAGCTGAAAGCATCACAACAGGAATATCAATCAACCCGCTCCGCCTATCTACCCAAGCTTAATTTTGATATTGAATACACTAATAGTTCAGAGCAAGGCGGAAGTTTTGATGGATCTGAAAGTCAAAAAACTCAAGCAAACTTATCGTTAACTTGGCCTATCTATATGGGGGGGCGAAGATCTTTACAAAGCAAAAAGGCTACCTCTAAAGTCGCGGCGGCACAAAGCAAGTTAGAAATATACTTGCCTAAGCTCAAACATAAAATTGATATTAACAAGCATAAAATTAAATTAAATGAAGGTTTGTTAAATGTATTGCTGCAAGAGAAAAAAAGTCGACAGGCTCGCATTCGATCCATAGAGCGCAGAGTTACCTTAGGTGCAGCTACTCAATTGGAATTACTAGAAGAAGAAGTCGCTTACCAAGAATTTTTAACTCGGCAACAAACGTCTTGCCGAGACTTAACCACCAATCAAATTGAATTGCTGAGCTTTATGGGTTCACTCAATGCTGAATTACATTTAAATGAAAGCCTTTAACATGAACAATGCCAACAGAACGTTAAGAAGAATGTCGCATGGTTATTACCTTTTTCTACTCTTAGCTGTAGGTCAAAGTCAAATGGCTTTGGCTCTAGATGCCGATAAAGATAATATTAGTGATTTACTGGAAGCGGGTGGGCCGATAAGTAGTGGGCTGCAAATATTAACAGAGTTAGACAGTGATGGTGATGGGATTGATGATCTATTTGATGTTGATAATTCAGGAGGGCTCGACAGTAATGGAGATGGTATAGATGATCTTTTTATCCTACTTGACTCTGACTTCGATGGTCTTCCCGATCTAATCGACATAGATTCTGATAATGATCACATTCCCGATGTAATAGAAGGAAATAACGACTCTGACTTTGACGGTGTTTCGAACTATCTTGACCCTGATTCCAATAACAATGCTCTGCTTGATACTTTGGAATCGGGTGCGTGGAATATTGATGTAGATAGTGATGGAATCGATGACTTTTTTGATGCTGACACCGATGGGCTTGCTGGTACTGATGCGGGAAAGACCGATATCAACAGTGATGGCATTATTGATGATTTTTTTAGGGATGTTAATAGCAATAATACAGCCGATTACCAAGAACTCGACTTTGATCAAGACGGTATTCCCGCTCCACTAGAAAATGGAGCATCTGGTAACGATATTGATAACGATGGTATCGATGATGCGTTTGATGCGGATGACGATGGTACACCTGGCGTTGATAGTACAAATACAGATATTAATAACGACGGAGTTTTGGATCGTGCTCTAGAAAATGCCGATTTTGACCGTGATGGCTTATTAAACTCAGCCGACAGCGATAGTGATGGTGATGGTATTAGCGATGCCGTGGAAGGAGGGGCTGCGGGGAATGATTTTGACAATGATGGTATCGATGATTTATTTGATGCAAACAGTGATGGCGATGGAACAACAGACATAGGCAAAGTAGATCACAATAGCGATGGAATTCACGATTTATTCATAGGACTCAATAGCGATCAAGCAAGTAGCGGCGATAATCTTCCCGATTACTTAGACCCAGACTCCGATAATGATGGCATTGCCGACATTTTAGAAACCGCTAACGATTTTGATAATGATGGGATACCCAATTATCAAGATACTGATGCAGATGATGATGGCATTAGTGATTTTATTGAAAGTCGCGCCAGTGGTAGCGATTTTGATAACGATGGCATTGACGATAATTTTGATGCCGACGCTGATGGCGGTGGCAGTATTGATGTGGGTAAAGTGGATGCGAATAATGATGGCATAGATGATCAAATCACTCTGGATTATGATGAAAGCGGCAGTGATGATTACCTTGAAAAATTAACCAACGATACCTCAGAAGAAAGTAGCCTACTTGCATTCATAGATAGTGATCTAGACGGCATCCCCAACCGCGTTGAACAAAATGGTAGCGGTAATGACCTTGATCATGACGGTATTGATGATGCATTTGATGCCGATCAAGATGGCATAGAGGGTATTGATGAAGGTAAGACCGATGACAATAACGATGGCTTGGATGATAGTGCAGCGGCTAATGGCTTAAATCTCGATACTGATGGTGATGGACTTGCTAATTATTTAGATAGCGATAGCGATAACGATGGTATCTCAGATTCCGTTGAAGCGGATGTTGTAGGTCGTGATTTTGATAACGACGGTATCGACGATACGTTTGACGCGAATAGTGATAACGACTCCGCTACTGATTTTGGCAAACTTGATGCGAATGACGATGGCATTCACGATAGTATTGGCACAGATACCGATGGAGATGGCATTGCCGATTATATTGATGCCGATTCTGATAACGATGGTCTGCCCGATGCAATAGAGGGCATGGTTAATGGTGTGTCATTAGATTCTGATCAAGATGGAATACCTAATTACCGCGACAGTGATTCAGATAATGATGGCGTAACGGATGCCGATGAAATGTTGCAGGCGATTCAATTAGCCCTTCAGATTGAGTCTATTAACCTTCCTCACGGCTTTAATAATAATATTTTTGATGCCATTCAAAACGACAGCGATAGCGATGGAATTAATGACTTATTTGATGCCGATATCGATGGCGGTGGTGGAATTGATCTGGGTAATGAAGATGCCAACCACGATGGTATTAATGATCTAATTTTAGTAACTCTAGGCATAGGGTTGCAGGGGCCAGCTCAAATCAATGCGCTTGATAGTGATGCAAATGGCATTGCTGACTACTTAGAGTTTCCTACCGCTGCTCGCGACTCGGATGGTGATGCCGATAACGATGGCATTAGCAATCTAATAGAATGTTTACCGAGTGAAGATATTCAAATGGTAAACCAAGCTAATGCTCAAACTGAATTCCCACCTTTAAATTGTCTTGATAGTGATGATGATGGCATCTTTGATTTATTTGATAACGACAGTGATAACGATGGCTTACTTGATAATATAGAAAAAGGCCCAGCAGCCATCACAAAAAATTCCCCATGGGATACAGATCGCGATGGCATTTATAATTTTCGTGACCTAGATAGCGACGGCGATTCGCTTTTCGATGAAGTTGAGGCGGTGGATGTAAATGACGATGGAAATTTAGATGATGATGATGGCGATGGCATCCCAAATATTGTTGATAGGCACAATAACGGTCAAGGTGGAAATGATGATGACCGAGTCCCCGACCGTTTAGAGTGCCCGATTTACCCCAACTGTCCCGATAGCGACGGTGATGGCCAGCCAGACTACAGTGATAGCGACAGTGATAATGATGGTATTCCCGACCGACTTGAATTATACGCACTGCTTGATACAGATAACGATGGCATTGCCGACTGGTACGATGCCGATCAAGACGGCGATGGCCAACTTGATACTATTGATGTGTTGAATACTAAGCTTGATGCCAATAACGATGGCATAACCGATGATATTCAATTACCCGATTTTGATAATGACGGATTAGGCAATCATCAAGATCTAGATTCTGATAACGATGGGCTTAGCGATACGCAAGAATCCATCGCGCTGGGAATCGACAGTGACGGTGACGGCATTGATGATGCCTATGATATTGATGCGAATTTGAATAACACAGGTTTTGGTGAAGACCTTAATAACGATGGTTATGGTGATTCCAGGTTAGTTTATATTCAGCAATATACTGAGGGTAGAGCGCAAGGTGAAGGCAATGGCGGCGATAATGATGGCGATGGTATTCCTGATTACCTAGATTTGGGCCGTGATAGTGATAACGATGGTCAAGGCGATGAACTTGAATGCACCAACTTTCCCGAATGTTTAAAGCAGGACAGCGACGGCGATAAGGTGGCTGACTATGTTGATCCAGAATCAACACAAAATATTAACAGTGAAGCAGATGGCGTAGGGGCTCTATCAGGACGTTATTGGTTAATATTATTTGGACTTGTAGTGCTTGCCCGGCGCAAAAAACCAAAGGTTAACGCTGCCATTAAGCAAGCACCGATAAAAAAAATCATCTTTGGATTATTTTTAATAACACCTTTTTTCGCCATGAGTAGTCACGGGCTACAGCCTTATGTTGGTTCTGGTTTTACCTACGGTAAACATGAAATAAATATTGATAATGAGTTGATAGAAAGTGAGCAAAGTTATAGCGCTGGAAAGAAAATTTACCTAGGGCTGGAGAGCGAAGGCGTTCTGCGCTATGAGTTGTCTTATAGTGACTTGGGCTCAAATACGCTCATTAGCCATCCCAACAATAATGCCAGCAGTGCCCTTAATCATAGTGATGATATAAAACAAGAAGCAAAAATAGAATCCAGTTTAGTGGATGTATCTGCTTATTATCAATTTACAACCACCTGGATAAACCCCTATATAAAATTAGGCATCGCCAGTTTACATAGGAAAAGTGATAACAATGATTTTGAGTTAAGCGATAGCCAAGAACTAAAACCCCTATATGGCTTTGGTTTTGATATCGCTATCAATAAACAGTGGCACTTACGTAACCAAGTAGACTTTATTAATGGCAAGGATAATTATTGGCTAGGGCTGAGTTTAGAATATTTATTTGAATCGACAGGTAAGCCGCAATACCCAAAAAGTAACTACGCGCATATGGCAACTCTCTACACCACACCAATAGCCAGTAATCAAAACGTGAAAACGGCAGAAAAAGTTCAGCTAGGCAGTTGTGATGATATTAGCAGCTACTTGCAAACTTTTTCCTTTAGACCAAAAACCGCCGAACTAGAAGGCTATGCAAAAGCACGATTATTTGATTTTGCACGCATCATGACTCAGCCTAAATACCAAAATTTAAAGCTGCACATTAAAGGATACGCCGAGCCGATTAATCAAGCCTCTTATAGTTTGAAACTGTCTCAACAGCGAGTTGAAACAATAAGTGACTACTTGATTGAACAAGGTATTAGTCCACATAAGTTGATTGGACAAGGTTATGGAGAAGTGACTGATAAGGTTACCGATATTGGCGTTTCTGTTCAGTGTGTTGATGAGAATTAATATTTTGTGATGTTAATGAGAGTAAAAAATGACGGGTTGAAGTGTGAATCATAGATATATGGAGAAGCTATATCGGTTTCTAAAAGTTACCCTAGTGATTTTATATCGTATATCAAAATATACTTTTTTATTTTCTATGTTGGCGTTTGCCATATTTATTACATATAAAATGTTCAATGAAAGGCCTAGTGTTAATACAAAAGAATATTTGGATGCTCATGGAGTTGTGAAAGGCAAAGAGAATATTGTCTCTATTGGCGGTGTAGTTTTTAAAATTCCAGGTGAAATGGATATAGATGTAGAAACGCAGGGAGAAATCATACCAGGCCAGGCAGGTGTGCTTAGCTTGTATTATGATTTTTCACACTTATTGCCTAGAATTCAAAAAAACACCCCTCCAAAGTCGCGAGTAAGGGTTGAAGTTAGACATAAGGGTATAGTGCATCATGACAACTGGGACATGACTACCAAGCTGAATAAATGGCAGAAAACTATACCTAGGCCTGAGCTTGAATTAATTGAGTTTCATGACAAGCAATTCTACGGTGGCTGGGGTTACATTAGTTTCCAAGTAATGGAAGGCGTTGTGACGACGCCATTGCAAGAGGCGCTGAATTTCAAATGCTCAGGTCATCCTGATTATGGAATTCGTGAGTGCAGGGGAGGTGTTCGACATCTAGATGGTATTCATATTTGGTTTTATTTCCCCGCTAAGTTAATTCCCCACTGGAAAGCAGTTTATCAACGCGTTAATTTCAATGTACGATCTTTAATAGTGAATAAATGAAAACGTTATTTAAGGTGTTGTTGGTTTTCTTAGGAATGCTTGGTTGGTGGGCGGTCTGGCAAGAACATAAGATTTCAGAAAATAGTAAAATGACAATTTACTATAATGAGGTTTTAGGATCTGCTGGTGATAAAGAATTGAATATAGAAGTAGGCGATCAACTTTATACTGTTGGGTATCCATTTAATTTGGGTAGCGATTATCCAAATGAATATAGTAAAACTTTCACTTTATATTGGTATGGCGGTAGCTTGGTTGATAATGATTACTTTGTTAGTAAGGATGATTACAAAACTAGGTGGCCTGATTCTGCCGTGAGTGTTACTTTTTGGTTGTATATTTCTGATGATTATAATCGGCCTAGAATCAGTAAAAATTTTTATAGAAACTATAAGTTAGTTGATAGCGAATACCCATTGCTTAATAAATGTGACAGTAAATCTAAATTTGCTTATGAACCAATTATCAATAATGAAAATATAAATATGATTTTTTGTAGAAAAAATTATGAAGAAAGTTCTACAAAACCTGCCTGTTCTGCCACAGTTCATGTTGGAAAGTTTGCTAAGGTGCAAATTCGTTTTCCACCTAAGGTTTTAGCTGAATGGGGCGAATTTAAAAGTGAATTGAATAGTGTTTTTAAAGCTATATCTTATATTTGACAATGATGATTTTAAGTAAGGGGCGAGTATGAATCATAGATATATGGACTGTCTCTTATACACATCTGACGCTGCCGACG
>CAJXPG010000144.1 GCA_913057925.1 uncultured Colwellia sp.
ATTATAACCTGACTTCAAAAAATAGTGTACCGCTTGTTATTAAAGTGACGTTGTTAAAGATCAAGTAATTTTGAATTTGTTCATTAAACTACCAAACAATAAGCCGTTATTCCCAATAGTCGAGACATGCTTATAACTCATAAAAGAATCAAACCAAAGTATTGATTACGATAGCTATAAGCCACGTTGCCACTCTTGTCTTAATTCGACTTCGTTGGGATGATCCAACGCCGCTCTTACTTGACCCAGTAAGGAGGCCTTGTCACTGCCAAGTACACCTTTTAGTACCAAATAGTTTGAAGCATGATCCGAGCGAAAGATGGTTTTTTCTAACTCAAGCTCTGACAGTAAGGTTTCCATTTCAGCAAATAACTCTTGCTGTGTCAGTTGTCTATAAGGTGCTAGACCGTTCTTGGTAAAGTTCTTTGCAAAACGCTCTTCACCCAGAGGAAAAGAAACCACTAAGGTTGATAAGAAGTTTGGTTGTGCTTCATTCATTAATTTAGCTGAGTTGATAGCATGCTGACGAGATAACTCGGGGCCGCCTAAGCCGTTTAATATCATCACTGAGCTTTTCATGCCTGCTTGTTTTATTTTATTTAACGCTATGAGTGAGCTTTGATAGGTTTCGCCCTTTTCGACTAACGCGAGTACTTCATCATCGCCGCTTTCACAGCCAACGTACATTAGCTTGAGTCCTAGCTCTTTTAGTCGAGCAAGTTGCTCGACTGACTTATTCCCTAAGTTTCTTGGCAAACAGTAGCTTGATACTCGACTTACCTGTGGTAAATGTAATTTAATCAGCTC
The DNA here is from genome assembly GCA_913057925.1 of uncultured Colwellia sp. Taxonomy (GTDB): domain Bacteria; phylum Pseudomonadota; class Gammaproteobacteria; order Enterobacterales; family Alteromonadaceae; genus Colwellia. The sequence continues at coordinate 808 of CAJXPG010000144.1, forward strand.
AAGAATTTCTTTTAAGCGATTAAAAGGCAGCATCATGGCATCGCCGTCAGCGAGAAAAACGCGTCCGGTTTTCATACCTGATTGAGCAACCTTGATTATCTCTTGCTCAATTAACTCAATTTTTTTCGGTTTGAATTTTTTATTTTCACTGGTATACATATCGCAAAAGGTGCACTTATTCCACGAGCAACCGTTTGTTACTTGTAAAATAAGACTTTTCCACTCACTAGGCGGGCGAAAAACAGGTTCAGTGTAATCTAATGGATACATAATGCGTTCAATATAGTGAAAAGTTATAGGACACAAGGGTAAACTAAACGAGCGTTTGAAAAAAGGCAGTAAATCACTTTACTGCCTTTTATTGATGCTTACTCCGTTAGCGGAGCAGAGAGTTTGAGTGCTAATAAACTAGCGTTTGGCTGCATAGATTATTCGCTGAAACTAAAGCTTGTTATTTTGCAGGAAAATAAGTCTCTGAGCCAGGGCCAACCGGCAAACCTAAAACAAACACCCAAACAAAAAACAGTACAGTCCAACCTAATAAAAACACCATAGAATATGGCAACATAGTGGCAATGAGTGTCCCCATACCTAAATCTTTTTTATATCGCACCGCAACAGCAAGGATTAAACCAAAATAGCTCATCATTGGGGTAATTAAGTTAGTGACTGAATCACCAATTCGGTAAGCCGTTTGAATTACCTCGGGTGCGAAACCCATCAACATTAACATAGGTACAAAAATAGGCGCAGTAACGGCCCATTGCGCAGAAGAGCTACCTAGCATTAAGTTAATAAAGCCACACATTAAGATAAATAAGATGAATAATTCAGGGCCAGTTAAGCCAAGTGCTTGTAATAAGGTTGCACCCTTAACAGCCAATACCGTACCTAGGTTTGTCCATTTGAAAAAAGCAACAAATTGCGCGGCAAAAAATACCAGCACTATATACATTCCCATGGTATTCATACTGGCAGACATGGCATTAATAACATCGCGGTCTGTTTTCATGGTGCCAACAACGCGGCCATAAACGTAGCCCGGGATTGCGAAGGTAATGAAAATAAAAGCAACAATGCCTTTAAGAAATGGTGAACCTTTCATTTCGCCCGTTTCAGGGTGTAATAAAATGCCGCCAAACTGCGGGATAACCGTCAGTGCTAATAAACCACAAACAAGTGCAAAGGTTAGCCCTGCAGCTTTTAACGCTTTTATTTCAAGGGGTGATATTTTGTCAATTTTTTGCGAGCTTAAGTCAATTGATGCTTCACTGTCGCTGTATTTACCTAATCGTGGCTCTACAATTTTTTCGGTAACGATGGCACCTAAAATGGCAATTAAAAATGTACTGATGAACATAAAGTAATAATTAGCTTCTGGGCCAACGATATAGGTAGGATCAATCATTTGTGCAGCTGGGGTAGTAATACCGGCAAGTAAAGGATCTATAGTGCCCATTAATAAATTCGCGCTATAACCACCTGAAACACCGGCAAATGCAGCCGCTAAACCTGCTAAAGGATGACGGCCTAAAGAGTGAAATATCATGGCGGCAAGGGGAATTAACACCACGTAACCTAACTCTGCCGCTGTGTTTGAAACAATACCGGCAAATACTACGGTAACCGTTACCATGCGTGGCGAAGCGTCCATAACCAAAGCGCGCATTGCCGTGGATAATAAACCAGAACGTTCAGCAACGGCGACACCTAGCAGCGCTACTAATACAGTACCTAATGGTGCAAACCCTGTGAAGTTAGTTACTAAGCCAGCAACAATACGTTGAAGTCCCTCGGCATTCATGAGTGAAACTACTTCAATAATACCGTCAGCCTCTCGACCCGGTGCGCCAACAGGACGAGGATCGATAACACTTAATTCAAAAAAACCGGCAATGCCGCTAATAGCTATAACGGCTAAACAAAAGCCAGCAAATAAAGTGATAGGGTGAGGTAATAAGTTACCTAGCCATTCAACTCCAGCTAAAAATCGATTAAAAAGGCCTGACTTTTCAGGCTCCTGCGAATATGAAGCAAGGTTTTCAGTTGACATATATCTCCCGGTTAAGTGTGCTTTGATTAAAAAAATTATCAGAGTCTAGCGCTTTATTGACTAAAATTCTGTTTCATTTAGTAACCAAGATGTGAACTTAGTGACAGGACAGGCCTAGATAGCCGTAGGAGGCTAGATTATACATTGATTTTAACGGTAATTATTTCAAATAGTTAACTTATCTGTGAACCCTGATTGAGGTTAACTAACGCGCTAAAAAATGAAATTTACCATTTTAGCTTTCAATCTAACGAATCGATATACTTTATCTTTTAGGTGTTAACACCACACCTAATATTATGTGTCGCTGTGAGCTTTGCTAGCGACTCTTTCTTTAGTGACTTGATCCAGTTTAATCATGTAAGAGTTTCGCCCGATACCGTTAAACTCTTCATCGGTAAAAATAACCGTATTATCATCAAAGAAGGTGACGGCTTCTTTTTGTGTCACAATGCCTAAATCTATTTTGTAAGCATCACCGGAGAAAAAATTATCGCCTTGCCAGTTCTCAAATAGCCATAAACGTTCAGAGTCTAGTAACACTAATTTGCTTCTGTCAGGGCTTAACGCAGCAGAAGTAATCCAACAGAGTTTTTCATGCGTGGTACAGGTATTAAAATTGCTAATAAAGTCTGCTTGATAGTTATCTGCATGGTCACCAATTTTATATAGGTTGGTATCTCCATCAAAAGGCTCGGTGCGATTTTTTGAAAACAGGTATAAATGCTTCTTATAAAAAACAAAGGCTTCTAAATCAAAATTTTTCTCTGATGCTTTTGGCGGAAAGTTTAACTGTTCAGGGTAGGTAAACTTAATAATTTCAGCTTGGGTTTCAGTACCTTTGATATCGATAGGATTTTCAATTTTGTAAATAGTTAACCACTTACGTAAATTGTCATTATTACCAAAGTCGCCTATGAAAAAATGACCAAAATCATCTTGAGTCATATCCTCCCAATCGAGGTTTCTAGCATTGGTAATGGTGATGGTTTTACTTACCTTACCGTCGGCTTGTATTTGATGTAATTGCGCTAAATTGCCGCCATCATTAATGCCCCAGAACTTGCCTGCTTTGTCTACTTCAATACCTGAGATTTCTTTAAGCTTGCTATCTAAGGTGACTAACTTAGTGCTGTAAAGTTGGTGAATAGCTGCTAGAACAAGTATTGAAACCACTAACATACTGATGATCACGAGCGCTAAAACTGATTTTTTTATCATTATTTATCTAAGGAAACAAACATTATAGTCATGTAAGTAACTAAATTTATTGGAGAATTATTTATTGATGTAACTAGTCACCAATAAGCTACTAGGTTGTAATGTTTACCCTGTTTTGCCTATACGATTTTGATTGCCGGTTAAAATAGCATAGCTAACAGGGTTTAGCTGTTTTTTTTTAAGACTAAAAAGTAAACAATTAAACTAAAGCTTGGGTGGGGTTTACTGTTAATTTACTGTATACTACGCGACCTTATTATTTTGAAGTTGCTTGTTACTTAAAATTTTTAATAACAATCAGTCAGACAAAGCAGTTAATAACGCTTAGGAATATCCCTTGATCACAACATCTAACATTACAATGCAATTTGGCGCAGAGCCGTTGTTTGAAAACATCTCAGCAAAATTTGGCAACGGTAACCGATACGGCTTAATTGGCGCAAATGGTTGTGGTAAATCAACCTTTATGAAAATCCTAAGTGGTGATTTAGCGCCAAGCTCTGGCAATGTATCAGTAACCCCAGGTAACAAAGTCAGTACCTTGGGACAAGATCAGTTTGCCTTTGAAGAACACAGTGTTATTGACGCGGTAATCATGGGGGATATGGCGCTTTGGAAGGTAAAGCAAGAGCGCGACGCTATTTATGCACAAGCAGAAATGAGTGAAGCTGATGGCATGCGTGCTGGTGATTTAGAAAGTGAATTCGCTGAAATGGACGGTTACACCGCCGAAAGTCGCGCGGGTGAAATTTTACTCGAAGCAGGTATTGAAGAATCATTCCACTTTGGTTCAATGCAACAAGTAGCACCCGGTTGGAAACTACGTGTGCTATTAGCCCAAGCCTTGTTTGCTAATCCAGATATTTTATTACTTGATGAGCCAACCAACAACTTGGATATTCATACTATCCGTTGGTTAGAAGGTGAATTAAATAAACGTAAATGCACCATGATTATCATCTCTCATGATAGACACTTTTTGAACTCTGTCTGTACGCACATGGCTGATATCGATTACGGTGAGTTACGTATTTATCCAGGTAATTATGAGTTCTTCTTAGAGCAATCTGCCTTATTACGTGAACAGTTATTATCGGGTAATGCCAAAAAAGCCGAAGAGATTGCTGAGTTACAAGATTTTGTTAACCGTTTTGGGGCGAATGCATCAAAAGCGAAACAAGCAAGTTCTCGTGCTAAGAAAATGGATAAAATTAAACTTGATGAAGTGAAGTCATCTAGTCGTATTACCCCTAAAATTGCTTTTGCACCGGGTAAAAAAATGCACCGTCAAGCTTTAGAGCTTGAAAACCTTACCCATGGATTTGATGATGGAACCTTATTTGCTAATGGTGACTTATTACTAGAAGCGGGCGCAAAACTAGCGATTATCGGTGAAAACGGCGTGGGTAAAACCACATTGCTACGCTGTTTAATGGGCGAACTAGAGCATAACGAAGGTGTGGTTAAGTGGTCTGAAAATGCTTCTTTAGGTTATTGTCCTCAAGATAGCGGCGCATTATTTGATAACGATTTAACGCTAATGGACTGGATGTCACAGTGGCGTAGACCTTGTCATAACGACTTAAGTGTTCGTGGAATGTTAGGACGTATGTTGTTTACGGATGATGACGCTAACAAAAAAGCTAAAAACTGCTCTGGTGGTGAGAAAAACCGTTTATTATTCGGCAAATTAATGATGGCAGATATCAACGTTTTGATTATGGATGAGCCAACTAACCATATGGATATTGAAGCGATTGATGCACTAAATAACGCCTTAAAAGCATTTGAAGGCACGTTAATATTTGTAAGTCATGACCGTGAGTTTGTTTCAAGTTTAGCAACACGTATTATCGATATTAAAGAGCAAAAACTCGTTAACTTTCAAGGCTCATTAGATGAATACCTTGCCAGTGAAGATGCTGCTAAGAAAGTGGCTTAGCTAACTAGCTATACAGTTCGGGAAATTAATACAATATTAATAAGCTAAGACAATCTACTGTCTTAGCTTATTTTTTTGTCTCGATATTTTTTTCTTTTCTTAGGTCTTAGCTTAGGTATTCGCTTAGGTATTCGCTTAGGTATTTGTTTGGTATTGCTTTATCAGCCTAGCAACGCTGTTTTTAAATAAGGTGTCAGAGGCTTTTATTGGTGCGGTGTGCTGTGTGATGGCGTGACCAAGATATAAACTATATAATTCATAAGCTATCGCCAGGCTGCTAATCTTATCGGTTAACAGGCCTTGTTCAACACAACGTTCAATTCTATGGGTAAGATAACTAATGAGCCTGTTTTGCTGTTCAATGGTGAAGGTTCTTACTTTTGATTCTGGCCTGTTTTGAAATTCAACCACAGCTTTGATAAACGGGCAGCTGACCTGATGCTCTTGAAACATCTCACTGGTCCAGTCAGCCCAGTTTTCTAATAAATTAATTACATGCTCTAGCGGGTTTTCTCGCCAAGCGGTTTTAATAACACGCTCTCGAAATAATTCTTCGCCATATTGCAAAATGGCTATTTGCATATCTTCTTTATTTTCAAAGTGTGAAATAACACCTGTTCTAGATAAACTACATAGCTTGGATACAGTACCAATAGTGATATCGGCAAGGCCGTACTGGCTACTGTAAATTATACTTTGTTTAAGGATCTCTAAACGTGTGCGTTCGCCTTTGTTCATCTGTAAGATAAAACCTGTGAAATTTCATTGATGACAGTAGTATCGCTTAAAATTCTACTGTGACCAAGCCCTTCTGTTGCGATTAATTTGGTGTTTTGCTGTTTAAGGTAGTCGGTAACGTCAGCAAAGGGCGCATATCTATCTTTACGATCATGAATAAAAGTCACGTCTAATGCTAATTTATTACGATTATTTTCGGTGGTCAGTTGCTGCACTGTTTTACCATGCTGATGGCTGATTTTTTCTAACACTCGGGTTAATAGTTTTCTTGATATACCTGCTTGCTCAACTTTTTCGAACATTAACTCAAAGAAATTAACTGGCGATGAAATTAAGATAACCTTCCTATTTTCTAATAAGTAGTCAGGCAAGTTTAACGTAGCAATAGCCCCCATTGAATGACCAACTAATCCTATTACTTCAATACGCTCTTCATGAAAATGCTCAATTAAAATTTCAAGGGTTTCAATGAAACTGAGTAAATGGGATTTACTACCTGATGACTTGCCGTGACCAATATGATCAATTGCCGCCACGAGGAAGCCTTGCTTAGTTAGTGATAGAATGAGCTCTTGAAAACTCTTGCTGTTATCTCCCCATCCGTGGCTAAGAATAACGACTTTTTTACCAGTACCAAATAAGTTGATGTGAGCAATTCCCATTGAGGTAGGTAAGTTTAATTCTTTATTTGGTTGTATTTGCTCAAAACTATACCTGCGCCGACTATAGGGTTTCATTAATATATTCTCGCCAAGAAAAGAGCTCAGTCTCGGGGCAAGTACACTCATGGTTGCAGTGATCCCTCTGCCAACAGATCTTAAGCCAAATTTCGACCCGCCGTTATTGAAGTAACTAAACTTCATAATTTTGTCCTTACTATAAAATAGTACAACTGTATTTTTATGTATAATAGTTCGACTGTACTATTTTGTAAAGTGCTTATTTTAGGCTTAGCTAAGGATTAGGCAAGGATTAGGCAAGACTTAAGTAAGTTAGAGGTGTCAGGGGGAGTTGTTTAGATATTTTTGAGTCTCAAGTTACTGTTTTTTTGAGTAAAGAAAACAGTAGCTTGAGAGTTTTTTATTTTCAGTGGTCTGTATTTTGAGCTGAGGTTACTTAGCAGTAGCTAATAACTTAGGTGTTCGTAATACGGCAAGTAGGGCTAAAATGAAAATTACCAATGCTGTGTTGCTGCCACCGTGAACATGCACTTCTTCATAATACTCAACATATTCAGCATCATAATCACTGCTTTCAAGGGGTAAAGCATAAAGGCTATTGCTATCATCACTGCTATATGAGGCTACAATGTTCGGATAACCCACCTCGTAAAGATCGATGAGAACATCATAATGGTTGGGGTTAAATCCCTGGCTTAAGGTGCTGTAGACTTCATAATCATCATCTGAGCTTTCACCATAAATGATAAAGTCATCTGTGGTGTAGTAATGTTGCCACGGACCACCATTTTCACTTAAATATAGTTCTGCATACACTATCGCCTGATTATAAGGGTTATAAGTAATTAGGTCGGCATCAAAGGTGACACTAAAGCTTTGATAAAAGCCATCTACATCATAATCTTCAATCAGTTGTGTATAACCTTGATAAATAGCAAAGCTACCATCGCTGTAACTTCTACTTTGCACAGTGCTACTGTTTGTAGAGTCATTCACTTTTTTAGAGAAATTAGCAGATATTAGCTTTTGCGCCTGTAACTGTTTTTGTTTGATATGTGCTTCTCGGGTGATATTTAATGCTTTGTGATTACTTTGATCGCTTTCACCTTGCATCACTCTTTCCTTAACATTTTGGCTTAATTGCTCATTTTGGCTAAATTGCTTAGCAGGAGCTCCGATAGTTTTTTGGGCAGAACTTCCCTGTGAATAACTTCCTTGCGAATAACTACTGAATTCTGTTAAAGCGTTAGTGTCATCACTGGCAAAGCTTGGCATTGTTAACGTCATTAGCGTTAGCATTAAGCTAAGTTGCAAGGTAGTTAGCACGATAGGTGAAAGTCTTGAGGTAAGTTTATTGACTGATTGCTTGATAAAGTTGTTCATCATTAAATCCTTCTGTGTTGATTTAATGTTATTAAAGCGCAAGGTAAATGAACTCAAGCTGAACACGTTAATTACCTTAATAGCCATTGCGTTAAACAGCATGGTGTTAAGCGTTCATTCAGCCTCTATTCAGCTAACTTTTATTATCATAGCGATAAACTTGGTTTATTTGCGTTAAGCATTCTTTTACACTGGCTGATATATAAGTTTACCTTTGGTATTAAGATGAAATTTCGAATTATATTACTTACATTTCTGATAATTGTTGTTAGTTGCTACGGCAGTGAAGCGACTGCTGCGGATAAAAAAGTAACCAGCTCAAAGCAGGCGGCAAAAATTGTTCAGAAGAAATATGGCGGTAAAGTGTTAAAGGTGAATAAACAAAAAAATAATAACGGCTATAAAGTCAAAATTGTTAAGCCTAATGGTCAGGTGGTCTCTAAAAAGGTCAACGCCAAAACCGGTAAAATAGAAAAGAACTAACGTCTTTAGCAATTTGAAGGGAAGATAACTATGCGGCTACTTTTAGTTGAAGATGATGAAGCTTTGCAACAAGAGCTTTCGCAGCAGCTATTAAAACAAAACTATTCTATTGATCTTGCTGGTGATGGTGAGATTGGCTTATTTCAAGGGCTTGAATATGATTATGATATTGCTGTGATTGATTTAGGCTTGCCGAAATTAGACGGTAGTAGTGTGGTAAAAAAACTACGAGAGCAGGGCAGAGATTTTCCTATATTAATTCTTACCGCACGTGACAGTTGGCAAGACAAAGTATCAGGTTTAGATGCCGGTGCAGATGATTACCTCACTAAGCCTTTTCATGTCGAAGAACTAAGCTCGCGGTTAAATGCCTTAATAAGACGTAGTGCTGGTAAGGCAAGCTCGTTAATTAAAAATGGCCCATTTAGTTTAGATACCACAACATCACAGGTGTTAGTAGCGCAGCAAAATATCAGTTTAAGCGCCCATGAATTTAAGGTGTTCAAGTATTTAATGTTACACATAGGAGAGGTGGTTTCTAAAACCACCTTAACCGAGCACATTTATGATCAAGATTTTGACTTAGACTCTAATGTTATTGAGGTTTTTGTTAGGCGTTTACGTAAAAAGCTTGATCCTGATAACAAGTACAGCTTTATCGAAACTAAGCGTGGTCAAGGTTATCGTTTAGTTAACTTTACTCTCTAGGGGCAGTTTTGAAGCAAATGTTACTGCCATTCTTGAAGCTTTTTTCAAACTCATTGAAAGTACGTTTGATGATAAGCCTGTTAGCCATGGTAATTATTATCTTACCAAGCATTGCACTTATCATCATGAACTCTTTTGAAGAGCATATGTTAAGGAGTACTGAAAAAGAATTAAGTGCTTATAGTTACTCTATTCTAGCTGTAGCTGAAGTTGAACAAGAAGACTTAGTAATGCCTGAAGTCTTGATTGAAAACCAGTTTAATATCAATGGCTCTGGTTTATATGCTTTTATTTCAGCAAATGCTCATAGCCAAAATAACGCAGCCTTGTGGCGCTCACAATCTTTATTAACATCATCATTACCAAAACCCTTACCGATAGAGCTATCAACGCTCACCACGGGCGAGAAATCTTTTTCGACTATGGTGTTAAATGGTTTACCGCATTTTATTTATAGCTATGCGGTGAGCTTTTCTGAAAGCGGTCAAGACTTTCCCCTGATAGTTCATATCGCTCAAGATAAACAGGTGTTTTTAAAACTTATCGATAATTTTAAACAACGCCTTTGGCTTGGTTTAGCCGTGTTAATGTTTATTATTTTGTTGTTACAACTGGTGTGGTTGATGTGGACATTAAAGCCGCTGTCTAGTTTAGAACGAGAGGTTAAAGCTATAGAGCAGGGCAAAGCGGAAAGGTTAACGGGCTTGTACCCTAAAGAGTTGTCACAATTAACTTCGCAGCTGAATCAACTACTTGATACTGAGCAAAAACAACGGCAACGTTATCGTAATGCATTGTCTGATCTAGCCCATAGCCTGAAAACGCCCTTGGCTGTTTTACAAGCGCAAAGTGATATAACAACGGTTAATCAAGAGCAAATTAACCGGATAAATTCGACTATAGATCATCAACTTAAACGCGCGCAAAGTGCTGGTCACTCTTCTTGGTTACTCGGTATTGAAATCAAGCCTGTAGTCAATAAGTTGCTCAATACCTTAGCAAAAATTTATCAAGATAAAGGCAATATACTGACATCGCATTTAACTGACGGATTAACCTTTAAAGGTGATGAAGCAGACTTACTTGAATTATTAGGTAACTTGCTTGATAACGCTTATAAAGCGGCTAAAAGTAAGATAATACTGACTATTAAGCGGCAAGACTCGCGATTAGTGATAATCGTTGAAGACGATGGCATTGGTATTGACGCCAATAAAGTTTCCAGCATTTTAGAGCGCGGTGTTCGCGCTGATACTTATCAAGCCTGTCTCTTATACACATCTCCGAGCCCACGAGACCGTACTAGATC
>CAJXPG010000145.1 GCA_913057925.1 uncultured Colwellia sp.
ATATAGCAGCTACTAATAGTAATTTTATTTTCTTGAAAGGTTATTCAGAAGCATTGTCAGCAAATTTGTATAAATCAGGTGATTTGTTCTTAATGCCCAGTTCATTTGAGCCTTGTGGCATTAGCCAGATGTTATCAATGCGAGCAGGTCAACCATGCTTAGCACATCGTGTTGGTGGTTTGACGGATACTATTATTGATAATCAAAATGGCTTTCTGTTTAGTGGAGATAACCCATCGAATCAAGCACAAGCTATGCTGACTTGTTTCAAAAAAATACTAGAAAAGAAAAAACGGGATCTTATCTTTTGGGATGAAATTTCGAGTAACGCACTTAATACAAGGTTTCTATGGGAACATGCAGCGAAAGACTACATTAAATATTTATATCGGAGTTAAAGTATAATTATTATTCCATAGTCTTTCTTATGTTGAGTTGATTTTTACCATAACCAACTCACTTAGGGAGCGATATAGAAAAATACTGCTAATAGTAGTCTTCTTAGAGTAGGTGTAAATTTTTTACGTACTTTGGTGAAAGTATGGCGATTTTGGTAGTAGTAAAGAGTACTTTGATTAACTGGAAACGCTTTTGGTGTAACAAGTAACGCTGTGCTTCCAAGCATCATGTAAGTTATAAATGTTGTACTTACCATCTTCGCTGTTATATTTAGCTACTAGGTGGTCAATGAAACCATCCATAAATACGTCACTAAACTCAACGCCCTTAGCGATAGAGCCTTGACAGTACTCTTGCTCTTTAGCTTTTATATAGTCTGTTACTTTAGCGAAACTAACCCCATGTAAGTAGTTTTTAGAAAATGTTTCAGCCGCTTTCTTTGCTCGATGTAGCTTAACTCTATCTTTAGAACTCATAATCCAACCTATATTTCCTTCTGTTACATTGAGAAGTAACAGTTACATTGGAGTGTAACAATATATAGATTAAGTTGCCATCAATATGAGTTACATTAAAATGTAACGTTATAAAAGGAAAGTGTGATCAGCACTTTAGCTAGATATCCCCCAATGCACACGTTATCAACTCCCCCTACTTTTAAGAACTAGCTAAAGCTTGATTGACAAGTTTTATACTAGGTCAATATTAATGATATAGCCCAAACCAGAGTGAGGAGGTCATTGTGGCGTCAATGAAGGTTTTGGTTTGTACACTAATTTCGTTGGTACTTTACCGCGGAAAGTGCTTCATCTAGTGCTTTTTTAGAGCGGATTTTCTTCATTGCTTGCCCTGCTTTTATACCCGATTCATAAGCATCTTGCATGGCATCTTCCATCACTTTTTTTACTTTATCATCAAGTAAAGCCAAGGTTACCGTTAGTCTTTCCTTTTTTGACAAACATGATGGCATGTCCTGTATTTTTGCGGTATCTATGTGATGGTGGTTGTCTAATGCATACTCAAAAAGCATATCATTAATGCCATCAAAGTCCTCTTTAAGTACACTGAGTTTATTATAGGTTTCACGTTTTATTGTGATGTTAACTAACTGATTTTTTTGTCGGTATTTAAACTGTTTGAACTGCAGGCGGTATTTATCTATCCCATCTTTGTTCAATATTTTTTTGATACCAGCTAGGCTTTCTTTATAGCTTGAACAGCTTTCTACTGTGTTAAAAAACAACTCAGAAGCTTCAATTGCTGAAGTAGCAGATATAAAATAATCAGAAAATTTGCTACATATGCTTTTATAAATCGCTTTGTTTTTATACTCTTTAAATATCAAACTGTCTTCTTCAGTCACCATGTACTCCCTCAAGACTTTATTTCATTAGAATTTCATTAGAAAAATTTTTCAGTGTGCTTTCAGTTATTTTCAGCGTAATTTCGATGAAACTCACTAAATAATAATATGGTAGTCGAATACCTTTTACAAGTAATGATATTTGTGATGAAGAACCACCCTACCCTATAAAGGTATTCTGCTACCTTTTATTTGACTTTAACAGTAAAGCACCCTATCCTCTTTCTTATCTAAGATAACTATAATTATCTTAGATAAGCTGTTAATTTAGACAACAAGTAATAAATACATAAAATCAGAGTAACTTCAGGTCAATATAATGATTGCATCAAATTTACAGATTTCACTGCCAAGTAAGTCTCGTGATAATCTTCATGAGTATTCTGAAATTTTTAACTTATTACCGGCGAACACCCAAAAAGCGTATTTATATGACATGAAGCACTTTTTTACTTGGTGCGATGACGAAAATCTTGAACCCTTAAAAAATGACCTGACCTACAATAAGTCGCTACTAAAATCTTACTTCTCAAAACTCATTGAAAAAGATCTCGCTCGAGCAACCATCGTCAGAAAAAAAGCGCCGCTATCAAAATTTATTGATGTGCTTGAGTGGCCAAACCCATTTAGTAATATTTTGTTTAAAGAGTGGTTAAAATTATTGTTGAAGAAGAAGTCATCATTTCAAGTTCAGGCTCCTGCGTTAACCTCAGAATTGCTGACGGTGATTAATTCAAAGCTAGATGAAAATTGTATGTTGCAACTACGTGATAAAGTGATGGTTAATATTATGTTCGATGGACTATTACGCGCCAGTGAATTATGTGACATTCAATGTAACGACATCAGCTTCATCAAAAAAACCATGTTCATCGCAAAAAGTAAAACTGACCAAGAACAAAAAGGACAGTATAGAGTGTTAAGCTCTTATACCTTAGGTTTAATCTCTCGTTGGAAAGAAATGTCTCTAACTGTAAGTGGGTACTTACTAAGAAGTTTGACTCCTTCAAAAGCAGTCACGCAACGTGGTATGCAATATAGTGCTGTTCTTGAGTCGTTTAAACGTTTATCTGTACTGGTTGAAATAGACAGTGAAGTCTTTACCGGCCATAGTGCAAGAGTTGGTGGTGCAGTAACCTTGGCTGAAAATGGTTGTTCGGTTCTTGATATTCAACGATCTGGTGGTTGGAAAACACCTAACATGCCAGCAAGATACACAGAGCAGACTTCAATTCAAAACCAGGGTATGGGCGCAGTGATCAAAAAGCTCGGAAGATAGCTAATTACAAATATAATTTATCAGAATGTATATTTAAAAGATTTTTTTGATGTAGTAAGTGCTTACTAATTTAGGTTTATATTTGGCAATTTTTACCTCAATAGCATAATAGAGTAAAGCGATAAGCTTAGATAAAGTTTATCAGCAAGTTATCAAATCGCTTAATAAGTCTGAATTGTTTGATTGCTATTATCTAAGTATAAAACGAAAAGATTAAGTCATCGAAAATAAGCTAGCGTTAACTATTCTGATTGTTTATCTAGCAACACTAGAACAAAGATGTTGTGCGTATAAATTTATATTTTATAAACACTCTTCTATGCTAAGACACCAACAAGAGATAAGTGTGAATCAATCATTTCTTTGTTGTTAGGGTCAAAGGCACAGGTGTCTTTTTTTGTTTTGTTATTAACTGGAGACAACGCACTGTGCTTTGGTTTAGCTTTATTTTCTTGGCCAAATAAAATAAATGGGATAGTTGCGTTGTGTCGAGTGCGTACTTTGTTGCCATCTCTGATAAGATTGAACTCAATTGTCGGTAATAATCGAAACTCTTTAAGTTTTTGTATTGTGTGATAACGACCACTATTGATATCGTTAATCACCGTATCTAATTGTACAAGCCAATCAACTTGATCGAAGTCTATCGGCGGCTTGCTTTTTAGTTTTTCAACGTGTTCCACCGCTTCTTTTAGCGTATAAGATTTTGGAACAGGTCGTGATGCCCAGTTAAACCAGACATTATTCACATGCTCTGACTTAATTTGTATTTTACGATAAAGCTGCTCTGTCATGATGCCTGGAAAGGCACGATGGATAAACTCGTGACGCTGATGTTTATCTCTATTCTTTCTCACTGTGGTAGCTATATCATCCTTAATTTTATTAATAGTCTCTACCAGCACTAAAAGTTCTTCATGATCTTCCATGACAGTAACAAAACCAGGTAACCGGTGAACAAACATAGTTGAGTTTTTAACTGGTGCATAAAAGTCTTTCCATGAGTTGAGCACTTTATGTAATTGTGTCCAATGCGCAAGAAGCTTAACGTCTAAATTTTTAACACCATCGATAATGCAGTTTTTTTCTTCTTCTTTAGTAATACGCTCAATTTCGTAGCCGATAAAATAAGGCTTTTGCTTGGCTACGGAATCAATGAGTGAATTTAATTTATTGAACAAGGAAGTCATCAATGCATTAACTATCTTTAAATCATTCTCATCTTCTGGTGCAAATTTAAGGGAAGTATTCATATTTCCTCACTCGTTGAATATATCTAACAGTCAGCTGAAATATTATATTCAGTTATGTAGTCAAGTAAAGCAAAGTGTGTGTCTACCTTCCAATATTCTTTTAAAATAATAAGCTCACTGAGACACCGAGCCCGTGGAAATTTAGAGCGTAGAATTAAAAAGCAACAAGGTTACTAAGAAACAAAAATTTATATAAGTTAGCATGCGTTTTACTTAAATACTTAGCTGGCTAATCTGTTTGATATGATCAAATTTATGAGCAACAAGCGCTGGGGTTTCGTATAGCTTATTTGGTGGGTAGACACACTATAGTTTTTTGACAAATTAGTTTTATCAATTTAATTACCTGGCTGAGAGTAATAATGACTCTGCTATGAAGTAAAAAGAGACTCTATTGAATAGTGAAGCTATATCACTGATTTTGATATGTTTGTTCTAAACTTTCTTGATAAAGATAAGAGCAAGACTAATGGCTTACCCTGATATTATTTGAGGTATCGCTAAATATTTTCAATCTGTTGAAGTGAAAATGAAACTACAATTCTAGTTCTGCTTCAATTAGCAGTTTAATTGTTTTTATTGTTTCTTCTGGTACTACTTCCCCACGAAAAATCAAAGTTTTTAAATGTTTTTGTAAATTCTTTAATTCATCAAACGAAGGCAATCGACTTTTGGTTGATACTTCATTTAGGGTAATTAAAGCATCGTCCTCATTGAGATCTACCGGATGCTTGGCTATTTTTTTAATTTCTTCTTTCTTTTTCCAGCTATAAAGAAATTCTATCGCGACAATCTTGTTTCCTTTTTTATGATAGGTAAAGCCTACGTTCCCTGACTTTTCATCAATAATAAAACCAATGTCAGGATCAATATTATTAATTTCTTCAATGGCAGGTTTGATGATACGTTTTATTAAGATGCCGACTTCTTTATAGCTTTTTTTCATTAACTCACCTTTTTCATTCAGTAGGCCAAAAAAAGCATGTAACTCTTCAATCTTTTGAGGGTGTAACTTTGTTGTTTCTCCCTTAAAGCGACATAGAATTGTATATAAACGTTTTGAGTGTTCACTTTTTAGTGTTCTAAATTGTTTTTGCGGTATTTGACTATGCCCTTGAGAAACGCCCAAATACTCATCCATTAACATTTCATTAGGTGCAATGGTTAGGGTTCCGCCTTTATAAGAAATTTCTTTGAATAAGGGATTAAATTTAAATTGACCGTTTTCGCTGTCTTTAATTCCTATTGATTTACCTGCTAAACGCGCTGAAGGTTTATATAAGGTGGTATACAAGGCTTTATTGGATACATCAAACCATTCAGACAAAATTTGGGTGCTAAATTTATAAACAGGAGAGCGGCCAGTACTTGTCGCATACTCATCCCATTGCTCTTTATGAATTGAGTTTAATAATAGCGCGAAAATATCAGCTTCGACTGGAGACAATGCTATTTGAGAGAAAACAAGTTTATGAGACTTTTTGAAAAAGTCTTGATTTATTTTTTCTATATTATTTATTTCAGACATGCTGCGTTTGACTCAATCTATTTTTGGCCCAACAAATCCTTCAATCGGCATAAGAGGCTGTCTTTTTTCTTAGCATACCATAAGAAACTGTCATTACCAGCATAAGATCACGTCTTATTTAACATAAGAAGGTGTCATATAAAGTTTAAAGAGTTAATTCAGGCATAAGGTGATGTCATAGAGTCATATTCCTTTCCACCCCAAGGCATAAGAAGGTGTAATTTATAACGTCGGTAGCCGTATTTTGTTCATTGTTCGAGTGATCCCTTCACAGTAATTGCCAGCTTGTCTTCCTCTTTTACCTACTAATAAAACGTCATAGTTACTCCAAAAGCCCAACTATAGATACAAAAGACCCACAACAATCATAACAAAACGTCATTTAAAGCATTTCAATGTGTCATTAGCTATGATTAAGTGCTAATAAAACATCATAAAGTCGCTTATCTGCATAATAGAACATCATAATTAGCTTATTTAGCATAATAAAGAGTCATAGTTACGCCAATAAGTGGCACTTTAGCATTATAAATTGTCATAGATAACAGCTGACGACTTTACTTAAATGATCTCATTCAAAATATTCAAAAACATACTGCTTACTTAATACCTAATTTGTGTTTATTCTTTAACCTATCTAAAAAACAACAGTACAAATAAATGTTTTACCATTATAAAACGTCATAGAAATCATAATAAAGTGTCATCGTAGGCATTTAGATAGGTCATTAATAGCCTTTCTTTACCAATAATAAGTCATAATTTATTAGTTAAAGCATAATAAAGTGTCATTTTTAATGTTTTATCCAAGGTTCTTCACTGGTCTAAATCTTCAAAAAGAGATTTATTTCATGATAAAGTATATTCAGTCTGTTTAAAGATGGTGTGTTTCTATAATTTTGACGTAGATTAACCGCTGGAACAGCTCTAGGAAGAAGCTTTCACTGTTAAAAAAGATCTTTTCCACAATTAAACTATTTATGCATAAGAAAATGTCATTTTTAACGAATGAAAGAGTCATAATTAGCATAATAAAACGTTGGAGTAGGCGTAATAAAACGTCGGCTCTAGCATAATAATAAGTAATTGTTCACATAAGAAAGTGTCATAGACTTATCTGTAAGTCTTTGTTAGGGAAAGATTAATACGATCCTATATACTTTATATATCTTAGAGATCTTAAAGATCAATAGATATTATTATAGAAGTGTGGATATGTGGATAACATGGCAATGGTAAGATTTTTTTATGTTTTTACTAAATTATTCAATGTTAGGCTAGAGATAGATCAGCATCATTCAACTTTGATCCGACTATTAGTTAGCGCTATCGTTTATCTATAAAAGATCTTTGTTGGCTGTAAGATCTAGTAGTTAGTTTATATTAATAGTTTTCTCTATTTATACCCCTGCCCTGCAATCTAATAAGCGCGATACAATTGAAAATATTAAATACTATTGAGTTAGATCTATTCAATCATATTAGTTATTAAATGCTTCTTTAGACAGCTTTATTACCCTTTTATGACAAAACATAGCCATTACCCTTTCTTTTGAGATTAAAAGCTTTAATAGTCTCTACAGCAGCTTTAATAGCACGATCCTAATAAGTTCAACCTAATGATCCTTATAAAGATCACTTAACCTGTACGTTAAATTGCTTATTAAGTACCTTATAACTCTAGGTAATTTCCTGTTGAAACCCTGTAAATATAGCTGTACTGGTCTTAGAGTAATTACATCCACCTTTACAAGTATGGTTATCATAGTGATCTTACCGACTAACCCGGTCGACGTTAAGTTCAAGATAGCTTTCTGAAAATTGAGATTTAATAAGCGATGTTGAAATTCTCGTTATGTAGCTAGTAACAACTGCGTATGATAAATCCTTTTCTGCTCTAACGCAGCAACAGGTGTTCCACCTGCAACTCCCCTAGGTAAAGAGCAACAAGCGGTGTTATTTTTTAATCGCACTAAACAAGGCTGAATCAAAGATATAGCAGCGCGAATTAATCGATTACGGGGTTTACTGTCTGAATTTGGCATCATCATGCCAAAAGGCCGTTATCCTGCACAAAAAGCTAATGGTTGTATTCTCGAAGATAAAGGAAATTGCTTACCTTTCCTTCATAGAGAATTACTGTATGACTGACTTCCCATACTTTGCTAGACACTAAATGAATTACATTCTAACTTCAGCTAGAGGTGTTTATGAGCAATGGAAAAAGGGTATACCAAAAATTTAAATTGAAGCTGTTAAACATTCCACTGAACGTGGTTACTCCGTTGCTTAAGTATCAGAACGTTCGATAAAGTAGGAATTGCCACAAATTGTAAGTGAGTGTTCACTTTCTTTGTGGAGTTATGAGCAATAACTGTTTTGACTAACAAACAGTATATTTACTTTTAGCAAAGCATAAATTCAAGCGATTAAGAAAAGATTAATCGCTTGATTGGCTTTTATTTCACTAAAACTGTGGATTAGATTAACTAGTTACTTGAAAACTCTCTGGTACGCTTAGCAATAAGCTCAGCTATTTCATCCACTAAGGACTCTCTAAGCGCATCAGGCAGTTTGGCCAGTTTTAAAGTACAAGTACCTTTACTATCATTTGCTTTACTTAAGGTAATTTTACTCTTGCCATTACTCCAAAGCGACTGTGCTTTGTTTTCAGTTGTCTTAGAGACAGGTACTGAGCTTCTTAGCATCCCTTCTGTTAGCTTAACTAACTCTGTTGTTATTCTCGCTATATTACGTTCATATTTTAGCAAACTTTCTTTTGCTGTTAATAACTGCGAGGTTATTGCAGTATGCTCATCTTTAGGTAAGGATTTAGCAATTTTATATAAACGTTTAATATGGCTGTCAGTTATCTTGTAAATATCAGGAAAGGCATCAAGCCATTCTTTGGGAATATCCACAACGCGTTTTAACTCACTAACGAGTGAAGGAGAAACTTGCTCTAAAGTGGCCAATTCTTTTTGTTCAATGCCCTCTTCTCCCTGAGTTAATTTATGATACCTAAAGCCAGTTTCAACAGAGCTTAATTCCTTTTGCTTCTTTGCCGTTCCTGAAATAAACATGGCATCAACAGGGGACAGCACATACGTTGGATCTAACGGTATATAAACGTTATATGGCTTTCTTTTGTTTGCCTCAACACTATTATTAAATAGTATTCGCGCCATTCTACGACGGGAGCCATCGAGAACATTAATGGCTGTTGTCAAAGAGCCATATCCAAGTCCTGGGTGGACCTGAGCAATGTCGTTATGAAAATCTTCTAATAAGTCAGCTAGATTAAATTCATTTAACCACTCCTGTAGTCTTCCATTTTCAAAAGGTACTTTGGTTATGCTTTCTATTTTATCTGCTGGCACTTCAATTTTGACAAAACTAACCTCTGTACCATCTTGCATTGTTAGAGAAATTTTCTCTTGATCGCTGGCTAAACTACTGGTGTTTTTCTTGATTAATAACGCATTTTTTTTCACTTGGTCATCAAGCTTAGTATTGGTATCAAACAATTCTTTTTTAAGACGTGCAATTGACTCTGTTGATTCCGTATCTACTTTACTTGTATTTACACTTGCAGTTAAAGGAGGAAATATTTGATTGAGCTCTGCGCCATATTCACTTAAAAAATCAGTCTCAGATGTTTTTACTTTTTCACCACGAGTCGCCTTTGCCAATATAGTCATTAGCTTAGTGGCTTCTTTGTTATTAAAGTCAGTATCTTGGTGTTGAAGGATTGATTCTATGGCCTGATCTTTAGAGTGGCTGTCTAGAATATGAAAAAACCGTGCAATTGCCTTAGACATTACTCTTCTCCTACCTTAAGGTCATCATATCTTTCCATATACCTCAGTAACTGCTCAGCAACAGAGTTCCAGTCATTAATTATATGAGAGCGTTGTGGTGTACCAGCATCATCATTGGTTGAATAATCAAACATAGTTCTGAACTGTTGCGATGCGTTTAAGTACCCTTCCCTTTCTATTATTTCAGGCAATAACATCTCTTGGAATACCTTGCTGTACCGTCTTTTTACTGTTTTTGCTGATACTCTTCTTTCGTTGAACATACCCGGTAATGCTCTTACTGCTTTAACACCTGGATAATCTAGTTCTTCTTTTAATATGTTAACTTTATGAGCAAGTTCTTTTACATATGCCAAGGTTGGCTCTGAATCCATCGGCTTAGTAGCTGCTGGTATAATAATGCCGTCGGCACAATAAATACCTGATTGAACACTTAAATTATTGTGCGGAGGTGAATCGATCAAGATGATATCGTAAGAACTTTTTAGTGGTGCGATTACTTTTTCATTAAGGAGTTTAAGACAGTCATATTCAGTCTCAGGCGAAAAATACTTCTTATTTAAAAATCGCTCTAAGCGCGTGTCACTTGGTAGCGCAGGTATATAGTCGATATTGGCAACATGAGACTTCCTTACTACCGATGTTTTTAACCATTCAAGGTGATCCATTCCTTTTGGTGCTACTGCAAAGCCCGAGACAACTTGCCCAAGTGTTGGCGTGGTATCTTGGTTAATAACGCGTCCATCAAAGTACTCATGAACTTGTCCTTGAGGGTCGGTATCAACAACTAAAATTCTAGGTCTTTGAAAACTATAAAGCGCTAAGGCAATTGCCAAATAAACAGAGGCAGTGGTTTTACCCGTACCGCCCTTTAAATTAGTAAGTAGCCATACATAAGCTTCAGACATGGTGAACTTTTGCGGAATATTTGCATGGTACTTGGTATTCATTCCAAGTAATGCATCATAGATAAGGTGAATTTCTTCTAAAGTGAAATAGACATGATTATTCGTGCCTTTTTCACCTAAGGCCGTGCCAATTGACTCTTCTATTTTCTTGATATGATTTTTAACCGTTGTGCATGCCTTTTTACTTAGCACACCATCAAGTAACTGTTCCATCAATTCTTTAGAGCGATCATACTTTCGAAACTCCTTGGCTTCGCCAAATTCAGCATCTTCTTTATTCGAATTAAGTACTTTTAAAGCCACGTCTGATAGGGCATCTAGATCTACAGTTTCAACAGTCATCATTATCCTTCAATTATCCCGGAGTTATATTTGTCCATAGTATATGTCTTTTGTACTTGTGGCAATGATTTACATTAAAGTCATAAATCTGTGCTTAGGTGTAATTTTTATAGTTAGGTGTAAAATCTAATGAGTAGGTCATAAACCTTCTACTTTCAGACCTTGTTTTTAGAAATGAAATTACTATTTCAATCCTTATTTGTTGATAATGGCCTCTGTATGGCTAAATTTTGCCACTTAGCTTCGAGGTTACATAATTGGGTTGTTATATTGTTTTATGTAGCTTATTGGGCTTCTCTGGAGATGAAAAAATCACGTTTTTTATTTTTTCATTAATATAAGTAGATTTTTACTGGTAATTTAT
>CAJXPG010000146.1 GCA_913057925.1 uncultured Colwellia sp.
ATCTAGTACGGTCTCGTGGGCTCGGAGATGTGTATAAGAGACAGCAATGAAAATCATTATTAAATTCTCCTGTTTAGTAGTAAGAGATTACGCTTAATATATTGATTAAGCGTTATAATACATCTCAGTAAGCTAATTCATCGCTCAGACTACTTTATGATAAATTAATGCAGCTTCTATTCATTCTCGCTGTACAACTTTAGTAAACGGTCAAGCAATATTTTAATGCCTACGTTAGCTTTTGTTACATCTTAATGTCGTTAACAACCATAACTTCATGTTAAATTGTTGTCTTTATAAAAGGGTAAATAATGAATAACTTACAAAAAGTCGGTGGAGTCACAGCGCTTCTTGAGGCAGCCATTTACATATCCGCTTTCGTATTTTTTGGTGCATTTTGGCATTTCCCTGCAGATGCTGATTCGGTACAAAGGTTTGCTTTTCTTGCTGAAAATCAAGGCATCTTATCCATCGTAAACTTCACCATGTATGTGCTCTTTGGTATTCTTTTAGCGGTATTAGTGTTGGCGCTTCATGAACGATTAAAGGTAAATACCCCTACCCTTTCACAAATAGCAGCTATTTTTGGTGTTGTTTGGGTGGGCTTAGTCATAGCTAGCGGAATGATTGCAAATATTGGTTTAGCCGCAGCTATAGAGCTTTCTATTAAAGAGCCAGAGCAAGCTATGACGCTTTGGCGAACAATTTACGCTGTTGTCGAAGGCCTTGGTGGCGGTAATGAAGTTGTTGGTGGGTTATGGGTGCTGTTATTAAGCATCGCTGCGATTAAAGGCAAAGCACCTCATAAAGCACTTAACTACCTTGGGGTTTTCGTTGGGATTGTCGGTATTCTAACTATTTATCCTGCTGAAGTATTCACTGAAATATTTGGACTAAGTCAAATTGTATGGTTTTCTTGGTTAGGAATATCCATGCTCTCACATAAACAAAGCAATTAAAGCTTTAAGGTTCATATGGAAAATTTAGTTGTTATCAGAGAAGCACTACAAAGTGATCACTCATTTATTTTTGAACTGTCGCCTTACCTAGCCCAAGTTGCTCAGTTAGCGTGGCATAGCGATGAAGTCATGCAAACGATGCAAGATAATTATATTGCAGACATGCTAGCTAAAACAGCTCAAGAAAATAGTACATTTATTGCAGAAGCTAATGATAAGCCTGTAGGCTTTATTCATGTTCGCACACATAAAGATAGTATTTCAGGCGAAACCTGTGGAACCATACCCTTGCTAGCCGTATCACCTGAATCACAAGGTTTAGGTGTAGGTAAGCTGTTAATTGAGCACGCTGAAGCATGGGCGAAGAATTTAGGTTGTCGGTTGTTACACTTAGAAGTTTTTGCCAACAATACAAAGGCCAATGGCTTCTATCAAAATCTAGGCTTTCAAGCCGAAACTGTCCATATGATAAAACCAATCTAACTTTATTAGCATCGAACAAGCAATGAATGCGAGCCGTTAGTCTTTTTATATAATTGAAGGAATGCAAATTGAACAAAGAAGTACGCGTGGGAGTCGCCACTGTTATTATGCGTGAAGGTCGTATATTACTCGGCGAGCGCATTGGATCTCACGGGGCTCATACTTGGGCTACACCAGGTGGTCATCTTGAACTAGGTGAAACTATCGAAGCGTGTGCAAAGCGAGAAACATTTGAGGAAACGGGGTTAATTGTTAACTCGATTAAAAAACTCACCTTTACTAATGATATTTTCGACCAAGAAAATAAACATTATATTACCTTATTTGTATTAGCCTCTTGTAATGAAGGCGAACCGCAAATTTGCGAACCAGACAAGTGTACGCAATGGCAATGGTTTTCCTTGGATGAATTGCCTGAGCCACTTTTTTTGCCACTGACTAATTTGCTGAAAGAGCCACTAAAGCTAGGAGAGATTAGCTAACAAGATATTAACGCAGCAAGGTCAAAATAATCGCTAATCGACTGAAGAGCTGTTGTTTTTTAAAAAAACCTCGTTAACATCAACCAATATAAATAATCATTTTGTCAGCAAAACGACAATTAATAAACGATGACTTAGCCCATAATGCTTTAGGGATAATGGGCGCGAATATTTAAAGGAAATACCGGTGTCAGTTGAAAGCTTATTTACATTATTCTCAGCCATGGTACTTTTGGCTATTGTACCCGGCCCTGCGGTTTTTGCCGTTATTGCACGCTCTTTTTCTTCGGGTACACTCTCTGGTGCTTATCTGACAGCGGGCATTATATTTGGTGATTATGTCTTTATTATTCTTGCTTTATTCGGCCTTTCTACCCTTGCAGAGGCAATGGGCTCGACTTTTTTTGTTATTAAGTACCTAAGTGCAGCCTATCTAATTTGGCTTGGCTATAAACTATTACGGACAAAAGCTAGCTCAATAGACATTGAATCATCTAAAGATGCTTCTTTAACCTCTAATTTTTTAAGCGGTCTGTTAATTACGCTTGGCAACCCCAAGGCAATTTTATTTTATCTTGGTTTTTTCCCTGCTTTCATTAATATAGGTGACGTCAACTTGACCGATACAGGGTTAATCATGTTAACGGCAACCTTAGCTTTTGGCAGTGTTAATATTGGATATACACTACTTGCAGTAAGAGCTAGGCAAACCTTTAAGTCAGCTAACGCTTCCAAAGTAATCAATAAGACGGCTGGTACTATCATGGTTACTACAGGCGCTATCATGGCGGTCAGAACATAGTTAACAACAAAGCCTGAACATAATCACTTGGGCATTCAAACAAAGTATTTACAATCTAGCTATTTGGAGCAATACATTGACAAATGAACATCAGGAAAAATTTTCTATCCAAGAAGATAAACCAGCAGATTGGTTTGAGCCTTTATATGCTGGCTCTAATACAGAAGGTGATGGTGTACCTTGGGCTAACATGGATACTCACCCATCATTTAAGCATTGGTTGCAGCGAAATCCATTAACAGGAAACAGCAAAAAGGCTTTAGTCGTTGGTTGTGGCATGGGTGACGATGCCATTGAGTTAGAGCGACTAGGTTTTCAAGTAACTGCTTTTGATGTTTCTGATACCGCTATAAAATTATGTAAAGAGCGCTTTCCTCAATCAAAGGTGAACTTTGTCGCAGCTGACTTATTACAGAGCCAAGAGCAGTGGCACAAAGGCTTTGATTTTGTGCTGGAAATATATACCGTACAAGCATTACCGCCAAAGTATGAAGATCTGTTGATAGCAAACATCGCGAGCTTTGTAGCAAACTCTGGCCAATTACTGGTTGTTGCTGAAGTCAGTAAAGCAGACAGAGAGTTTGTTAACGGACCGCCGTGGCTATTAACGCCAAGTCATATAGACAGCTTTGTATCAAATGATCTTAGTTTGGTAAATACCGATATAGAAGAAGACTCTACTGCGCAAGACGATGCTAAAACCTACGTAAGCTTATTCAAGGCTGTTGTTGGGTAATATATTGCTCAAGCAGGGGGAAGTAGCGAATAAGCAGCTTTAGTTTATCCCTACTTTACGGTTTTAAATCATTAATCAATAGCTGTATTATTTCAGGCTTATGTTTTGAAAAAGGTTTTAATATGAATCAAATAAAAGCTTATGTTTTGTCATTTACCATCGTCATTATCACCTTTGTTGTTTCAGCAATCGCCGCCGGAATGCTCGCTGATATTTTTGGCGTTTGGAAAAAACCGATTATAGGCTCTGTTGCCGCTTCATTCGTCGTGTTATCTGGGTATATCACCGCACCTGATCATAAACAAAAACTGGCCAGCGCTTGGCTAGTGATTGGGGCAATTGCCGCGTGGTATTTATCGAGTACTTCGCCCTACCCTGAAGATAAACCGACTTTGTTTCCGTTATATGCCACCTATGCCAGCGGTCTCATTACCTTATTACTTTGTATGGTTTGGCATAAAAAGCAGTGCAGTAATCAGTAATCAGTAATCGTTTGTACCTTACGATTAAAGAAACCAATTAAAGCAATCTATTGAAGCTTTATTCACCTACTATGGACATCAAATTAAAAGGACGTTTATGAAATACCTCGTTATGTTATTGCTAATCAGCTCATCGGTGTTGGCTTCAAAAGTTGAGAAAAATAGCTATTCAACCTCATTAGATTTTGCACAAGTTACCCATGTAACTGCCAACCAGCGTGCTAGTGGTAATTGGTGCTTTGACACATCAGTTAAGCATAACGACCAAGGCTGGGATCATTATGCAGATAGATGGGAAGTAGTCGATTTAGCCGGTAATGAGCTTGGATATCGCACACTTGGTCACCCCCACGATAATGAACAACCATTTACCCGTAGCCGTTGTCAGATAAAAATTCCTGCTCAAACCACGCAAGTAATAGTAAGAGCCAAATGTAATGTTCATGGTTTTGGTGGCGCAGCGATATTGGTCGACCTTAATGGTAAAAAGACTGATAGCTATTCGGTAAATCGTGGTAAATAATTTTAATTGATTATATTTAACGGAAATTCATGAAAGATATTAACCAGCATTTAAGCTTTATTATTGAGTTAGACAAACTTAAGGCAATTTATAGAAAAGCCCTGGTAAAGTTAGATAACAATCGTTTTGAAAATAGTGCAGAACATAGCTGGCACACTGCATTAGCCGCACAAATACTGCAACAATATGCTGTAGAGGATATTGATATTGTACGTGTTATGACAATGTTACTTATTCACGATATTGTTGAGATTGATGCAGGTGATTTGTTCGCCTTTTCTGATGAAGGTGATCATGTAGAGCAGGAGGCAAAAGAAATTGCAGCGGCAAGGCGTATTTTTGGCTTATTACCTGAAAATCAATCTCAACATTATCAAGATTTATGGTTTGAGTTTGAAAAAGCAGAGTCGGGGGATGCGAGGTTTGCCAAGGCAATTGACCGTATTTTACCACTATTACAGAATATGAATAATGATGGCGGCAGTTGGGCTCAGCATAAAGTAAGTAAGTCACAGGTGATTAAACGTAATATCTACCTTAAAGACTTAGCGCCACAATTATGGTTATACGTATTAGCGCAAATAGACCTTGCGGTAACAAACCAGTGGCTTATTGACGAATAACAACAAACTTAAAATTTTGAAATGGAGTTTCGATGACTGTAAGTTTTGACCTTAAAGCTAAGCTTTTAATAAGTGCTGGCATTATTGCTTTGCTTGCTGGAGTGTGGCATTTACTGTGTATTTTGGGTGGTCCTAGTTGGTTTACTTTTGCCCGCGCGCCACAACAAATTATCAACTCTGCTGAGCAAGGCACAATGCTTGCGCCAGTGGGTACCATTATTGTTGCCAGTTTAATGTTTGCTTGCAGTATATTTGCCTTTTCGGCCGTTGGCATCATTGCAAAAGTCCCCTTGTTAAAACCTGCGTTAATGACTATTGCGACACTGTGCACTTTACGTGCGTTAGTTGCATTGCCAATGATAGTGACAACGCTGGATGTATGGGAAATGGTTGCAAGCACTGTTTGGCTTTATGTCGGACTCTGCTTTATTTTAGGCAGTATTGAGCTGATAAAGAGCAATCAATCAGCCTAACGATACCAAACACTCACTACAATGGTTGAGGGTTGAAAAGAGCCGCCACTTTGAGATTGTGTTATTTTCTCAATTTTTATATTGGGCTGTGTTGCCAACCACATATTAATTTCGCCCTCTAAGCCATTGTCATTGGAAGTATCTGATTTTGGCAGGAAACCAACTTTAGGGCGTAATATTTTAGTAAAAATTTTAACTTCCATGGTGCTTAATTCCTTGTACTGTTATTGGTGTATTCTTTATCAACTTAATTCTTTATCAATTTAATTAATGATTATTTTAATTCATTATTCCTTAAATACTGCCATGAAACTAGCCATAAAAAAAGCGACAATACCAAAATGGTAATGTCGCTTTTATGATTAATCATTGAGGTAACTTTAAGCTATCGGAAAAAACTTAAGGATGCAGCAATAATAACTGTTCGAGCTATCTAGCGTTTAAACTCAGATGTTTTGCTCCACTGCGGCCAAACATCGGCATAAGATAACTCAACACCAATTTCGAAGAATAATTGCATATCTTCAACAGCACCGGTTAAGTCCCAGTCTTCGCTATATTCATCGCATAGTCCGTGGTAACACTTAGCAAGAATTGGATCTAATTTAGCACGTAAATCTGCGGTTGCTTGATCAGCCGGCACAGCGCCACCTTTAGCATATAACGCAGGAACACCAATATTGGCAAATGCAAAGTGATCTGAGCGGTAGTAAATACCTGCAGCAGGTCTAGGGTCGCCAGAAATAATACGGTTTTGTTTTAATGCCGCAGCGGTTAAGTAATTATCTAATTCTGATTGGCCTAAACCATAGACAGCAACATCTTTACTTTTACCATTAACATTCAGGGCGTCCATATTAATGTTCGCTACTGTTTTAGCTGCTGGAATAATTGGGTTTGCTGCATAGAATTTAGAGCCTAATAAGCCCTGCTCTTCAGCCGTTACTGCTAAGAAAGTCACTGAACGGTCTAAGGTGTTTGGTAATTTGCTAAACGCTTCAGCTACTTCAATTAGTGCCGCAGTACCTGTGGCATTATCACGTGCACCATTATAAATTTGATCGCCATCTTTTGTTGGATCGGTACCTAGGTGATCCCAATGCGCTGAATATAAAATATGCTCATCTGCTTTCGCTTTACCTGGCAGTGTCGCGATAAAGTTGTATGACACTGATTTTTTGATGGTGTTTTTAATCGTGATAGAGGCATCTAAATTACCCATATCCATGTTAAAACCACCTTGTGCAGCACGTTTTTTCATCTCTGAAAAATCTAAACCGGCTTTTTCAAATAATTCGCTCGCCACATCACTGTTGATCCAACCTTCAACCGCTACACGGTCTTTATTACCGTCATCACGTTGAAAACTAAATTGTGGACCTGTCCATGAGTTTTTAACAACTGACCAGCCGTATGATGCTGGCGCAGTTTCATGAATGATGATTGCTCCTTCAGCGCCTTGACGACTTGCTTCTTCATACTTATAAGTCCAGCGACCGTAATAAGTCATGGCATTACCAGTAAATAATTCAGGATCCTGTGTGGCAAAACCTGGGTCGTTTACTAGAATAACGACTGTTTTACCTTTAACGTCTAAATCTTTGTAATCATTCCAGTTGTATTCAGGTGCATTAACACCGTAACCAACAAACACTAATTCTGAATTGGTTAGCTTTTCTAATTCACTGATGCGACTACTGCCCATTACCATGTCTGTACCGTGCTGGTAGTCTTTCCCAGCAATAGATAAAGTCATATCAGATGAAGCTTCAATTGAAACTAATGGCACTTCTTGTAAGAAGCTGTCACCGTTACCTGGTTCAAAACCAATGGCTTTAAATTGCTCGGTTAAATAGGCAAGTGTTAAGCGCTCACCTTCACTTGATGGAGCTCGTCCACCAAATTCATCTGAAGCGAGTACCTTGGTATGCTCAATTAATTGCGCGGTGTTAATGCTGTCATAGCTTGCTTTGATATCTTGTGCGCTATTTGCTGTTGCAACTTCATCAGAAGTGGCAACACAACCAACAAGCACTGCGGCCGAAAGAAGAGATAATCCAATTTTTTTTATCATAATAATTGTACTTATACAGTGAAAAAGATGCCGGAAGTATAAATGTTCTGTTTACAACTAACCAGTACAGGGATGTAATCGAACGTAATCTAGCTGTCATGCTCAGTTTCCACACCGTTAGAAGCTGTCACCCTTGTGATAGATTTTAATAGCTGTTAATTTACTTTCCAGACTCCTGAATATAAGTTAACTGCAAATAAATGAAAGAAACGTTAAGTAACCTCTCTGAGATTGTCGCCAAAGCCAACGACCTATTTTTTGAACGCCATAAAAGCATTGATACCTTAATGGGGATTATGGACAAAACCCTTCGTAAGCAAGGTATGGCTGCTGATGCGATTACGGTAGACTGTATTTCAATCGATAAAAAAATAGTACTGCTATTACATGACGATAAACCTGATACGGTTGATATTGCGTTAGGCGATAAAGCTGGGGCAATATTTTCATCTGAGCAGCAAAAATTAAGTGAAATGACCGTAGAGAGTATGCTTGCGCTGATGGAGTTAAACTTTATTCAGCATTAATTAAGCTTAGCTCGGATATTAGATAAGCTCGGTTAATCCCTAGCTGAGTTTAATTGAGCAGAGTTGAATTGAGCTTAGTTCGCCCTATTTTATTTCTTTTGAGCAACTGATAAATCATGTATAACAAAAACATAGTCAAAGTGGCTATCCCTTTACTTTCCATCAGCTTTTTTAGCTTTATTCTTTGGGTAATTTACCTAGCCAATACAGGGCAAAACAGTATGTTTTTCCGTTTTATTGCTGCCATCCCCTATGGAGATAAGTTAGGACATTTTTGCTTGTTTGGCGGGCTAACCTTATTGGCGAATTTTGCTTTAAGGTTAAAAGTAGTCAAATTGGGATCATTATCTCTGTATTGGGGAACAATTTTAGTCTCAGCTTTTGTCATCATTGAAGAAGCAAGTCAGTATTTTATACCCAATAGAAACTTCGACTTGATTGATTTAACGGCTGATTTTATCGGCATTGGATTTTTCACACTTTGCACCGCTGTCATTCAAAAACAACTTTTGCTAGCAAAAAGCAACGCTTAATATTAGCTTATTCTTTTGCCAGTAACGCAACAAAATGGCCATAGTAGAGTTTATTGCCGACTAAACCTTCAAGCTCTGCTGCACTGGCATAGCTTGACCATTTTGTTTTACTTAACTCAACTGCGGCTTTACTGGCCCAAGTTAGGTGCCAACATACTTCTTGCTCATTTTCTATATTCACTAAGATTTCATGGGCAATGATATTTGTTTGCGCTTGGTTAATCTCGGCAAATAAAGTCTCACTCAAGCTTAAAACTCGTTCGCGATTCTCTCGCTTAACTTCAAATACTGCAAATTCGGTACAATGTGTCATTTAGGAGCTAACCTCTTCTTTTTTCCATGTTAATGTTTTTGAAAAGAAAGCAATTGAAATTTCAATAGTTAATGCTCCATCGCTCGGTGCTATGGTTGCGTTTGCTAGTTGGTCGCGTTTAATTGAATAAACTTCACCTTGCCAAACCCCATCTTTAAGCGAAAAATTACGTAAGACTTCAGTACCCAAAGGTGCATTTTCATTATCAGAAGCAACTAACTTTCCAAACCATAGACCATCTTTTTGATAGGTTTCAATTTTACTGCCATCATTACCCGTTAACCAAATACCTGTGGTTATTTCAGTGGCTTTTTCTTGGGCAACGGTTGCTGCTGAAAAAAATACTGAAATAACGCCTGATAGCACTATAGTTGCTAAAACTTTAAAGGTTATCGTTGACTTAAATTTTGGGAATTTCATATTGCTCTCGTATTTGGTCAGTGAATTGAAACGGCTTAAACTAACGGAACAATCTTTCATTACCCATTAATCTAATCTTCACTATAATAACTTGCCAGTGTTGTAGATAACGTAACACCTTGTAATTTCAACTGGTTAACACGTGCAAGGTACGCTGCGCCCTTTAACATATGTAAAGCAACATCAACCGCATAACGACGAGTATAATCGGCTAGATAAGTGCCTTTCACCCAACTATTAAAGGCGCCTAAACTGGGTCCTGCCCATATTTGATAATCCATTTCACGGCCTTTCTCGCCAGTATTAGACCAACGAGAGCTTAACCCTAAATACCAACGAAAAATAAGTGCCATTTTACGCTTAGGATTAGACTGTGCTCGCGCTAACATTTCGGGATCACGTGCAGTAAAAAACTCAACGGTTCCGGCCCATACTTCATCTAAATTAGCGCGAAATATTTGCTTTTCAATCTTAACTCTTTCTTCACTTGGAATGTCTTCTATGGAGTCATAAGCAACATACAGCTCATAAAGTTTCTTGGCGCGCATGGCAAACATAGAGCCACGCTTTACTACTTGTAATTTAACGCCCATTTCAAACATGTCTGCTGCGGGTGCC
Source organism: uncultured Colwellia sp. (assembly GCA_913057925.1). Taxonomy (GTDB): domain Bacteria; phylum Pseudomonadota; class Gammaproteobacteria; order Enterobacterales; family Alteromonadaceae; genus Colwellia. The sequence goes on from CAJXPG010000146.1 coordinate 10,049, forward strand.
ATAGTGACATCAGCCATTTCAACATCCGCCAATAATTTACGGGTATGCTCACTAGCTCCGGCTTCAACACAGGCTTGGTTTACCGAGCCTAAAACAATATACGCTGCGCCCATATTAAAAGCGGCTAACGCTGATTCTGGCGTACCGATACCACCACCTGCGCCGACACGTAAACTAGGGGAATAATTATACTTTGCTTGAATTTCATCACGAAGCGCAATAATTGTTGGTAATAAAGTTAAAAATGGACGGTTGTCGGTATGCCCGCCAGAATCAGCCTCTGCGGTAATATCGTCAGCCATAGGGACTAATTTTGAAAGCTCTGCTTGCTCTGGAGTGATTTTGCCTTGTGCTAATAATTTATCAATTAGCTTTTGTGGTGCTGGCTCCATAAAACGGCGCCCTACTTCTGTGCGGGACACTTTAGCAATGACCTTATGACCGATATTTACGCTGCCATCAGGATTTTTTGATAGCCCCGCTAAACGGTACCAAACAATATGCTCGGTTAAGCCTAGATAAGCTGAAGCTTCAACAGTTTTAACGCCAAGTTTAATAAAGCGCTCAACCGCGCCACGCTCTAAGGCTTCTTCTGCTGGAGCATGAATTAAGTTAACTGCAAAAGGTCCTTGTGGAAGCTCTGCTTGAATACGCTTTATCGCATCTTCTACCGCATCTGGTACTAGACCTGCTGCGCCAAAAGAACATAGAAAACCCGCTTTGCCTAACGCGACAACAAGCTCAACTGAAGCGATACCGTTTGCCATTGCGCCGCCATGATAAGCATATTTCACCCCATGCTGCTTTTTAAAGGCATCATCCCCTAAATCTTTAGCCGTTAATGATTGAGCAAAGGCTAACACCTTATTTTCACCCTGTGCATTTGTGGTGTTTGCCACACCATAGCCGCTTGATGTTTTAGCGACATAAACAGGGCGCTGTAAATCCATTAACGCTGACTTTATTTGAACATCTGAAGTGTTAATGTCTTTGCCATCAACTTGCCATGCCCAATCAATGGCATTGTTATTATTAAATTGTAGATTTGTCATAGTTTTCTCATGTTTTTTACGTCATACCTGAAGCTATTTGTCAGGTATCTATATCGTTATTTTATTAATTATGCTCATTATTCCAGTTAAACAATGGATTCCCGCCAAGACCTGTCTCTTATACACATCTGACGCTGCCGACGATC
>CAJXPG010000147.1 GCA_913057925.1 uncultured Colwellia sp.
TCTACACAGAGTAGATCGTCGGCAGCGTCAGATGTGTATAAGAGACAGTCCTTGATGTACCTTATGAAACACCAACAGAAATTCAAACGTTATATCGAGAATTAAAGTTAAGTAATCAAGCCTTATTACATCATCAAGAAGAATTACAACAGCAAGTTGAGAGTCGTACAAAAGAATTAAATCAAGCAAATAAAAAGTTAACAGAGCAAGCTAACACAGATCTATTAACTGGGCTTTTTAACCGACGTTGCTTTTCAAAAAGCTTTACCATGGTGCAATCATTATTAGCTCGAAACAACTCGAAAATGATGTATGCCATTATTGATCTCGACTTTTTTAAGAAGGTAAATGATACGTGCGGACACTTATTTGGTGATTATTGTTTAGTTGAAACGTCTAAAATGTTGAAGGAGTTCTTCAATCGAGAGTCTGATGTAGTTGCTCGCTTTGGTGGAGAAGAGTTTGTCGTTATCTCCCAGTGTCATGATAACCAAAAACTAAAGGCAAGAATGGAATACTTTCTTAAAAGAGTGGCAAAGCATCATTTCGAAAATAACGGCATTGGACCTATTCCAATAACTATTTCTGTTGGTGTTGTGACAAGTGATGCGGGGTATTCTGTAAAAGAAGAAGATTGGTTTAAGTTAGCTGATGATTGTTTATATCAAGCTAAGCATAATGGCAGAAACCAAGTGAAACAGCTTAACCTTGATTGATGATACATTAAGCTATTATTTATAATGTCTTTAGGTGATTTTAAATGGGCGTCGTTGTTTTCTTTTATTTACAGGCATGCTGTGATTGATTCAGGCGGAAGAGAGTCAACGCTTGATGTTAACAGAGTGTTATTATAAATTGACTGCAGTGGTTATTAAAATGGATGGGATAGCTTTAAACTTTTCGATATAAAAAGCAGGTTAGCATTGCATAAAATCATTCAACAATTTTCTTTAGCTATCGCAGCTATTATTTCTTTTATTCCATTTCACATTGTCGCAACTTGGTTAGCAATTCCTGCTGAATCAACAATGCATATCGCACTGTTTATTGTGCAGCTATTCACCTGTGTTTTTTTATATTTTTGCTATAAGCAAAACACTTCGCGCTCGTTTAGGCTGTTTTGGCAATATTTGTTCATTGCCGTTGTAACGGTTATTGCAAGCCGGTTTATCAGTGGTTCACCAGGTAGTGTAAGCCTGCAACTTTACCAAGACTTTGCTTCCTTATTTATCTATTTCTTTATTTTATTAGCCATTGAAACCAATCCGCATTTAAGTGATGTGCCACTTAATAAATATAGTAGTGGCAGAGTACCGGCGGTATTTTTTACCCTTATTTGTTTTTGTTACTTTATTTTATTACCCGCTGAGTTTTCTGGGCAGACATATCTGTCGGGTAAGTTTTCTTTACTTTTTCATTTACTGATTAATAGCTTAATTGCCTTTAGGTTATTACGTTGTTTGCTAAATGCTAAGGTTAGGTTTTGGCGAAATATCTTTGCGTTACTACTGGCAAGTGCCTTCTTTTTGTTATCAGAAAGCATAACTGCCTTTGTTAATCATGACTCAACAATTATCAGTGTCGGTGCTTATTATCATCAATTAACGATTTTCTTGCCGTATTTCCTACTTGCCTTGGCGGCTAATGTCACACTTAAAGCAAAAAACTTACCTAAAGTCATCGCCAAAGAAAGTAACCCAGAAGTGTATGTTTTGTTGTTAATGCTAGTACCTGTCGTTATTCATTTATATGGTATTGAGCAACAACTATTTTTTAGCGTTAATACTAGATTGCAATCTATTGTGCTGATTTTTTGGCTGGTGAGTTGTACCGTTTTACTGGCAAGTATTGCTAATGCTCGTCGTAGTCAAACCAATAGACTAAAGCAGAACCTAAGCGCTGAGCAGAGTCAATATCAACAGCTCAATAGTTTAAATGATGACTTAACAGAGTCGTTAATAAACAGTGAAGATAAAGCCATTGTTAACGCTTCAAATAACGCTATATTAACCACGACTATTGATGGCGAAATTCTTTCTGCAAACCCTGCAGCTGTGCAAATGTTTCAAAGTTTAGAACAAGAATTAAAGGGTACATCAATTAGTTACTTATTTGCTGATAAAGATGAAATGCATTATTTCTTTAATTTTCAAAGTAATGTCTATTCACTACAGCGAAAGGGCGAGGGGATTTCTGTTGAATGTTTATCGCTGAGATCCGATGGTACTGAATTTCCTGCACAAGCAGAATTACAGTGGGCAGAGCGCGCAAAACAACCGCTTATCGTGATAACGTTTATTAACTTGTCAGCAAGAAAGCACGCTGAAAAGCAGACTTTAGAGCTTAAAGATAAATTTATCGCCAATATCTCTCATGAGTTTAGAACGCCACTCACTATCATTAATGGCATTATCGACAGATACATTGACAAAGCCTCAAACGAGGCAGAAACAGAAGATTTAAGCACGGCCAAGCGCAACGGTTTGCGCTTGGTGCGTATGGTTGAGCAGTTGTTAGAGCTTTCACGGTTAAGTGATAACCCGCAGTTGTCGCTGAGTACTTTTCGCTTAAGCAGCCTAATGATGATGCCAGTGGAGTCATTTTCACGGTTGGCAACACAAAGCCAGTTAACTTTTACTAGCGAGATTGAAGATGATTTATGGTTAGAGTGTGACGCTCAGGCTTTTGAAAAAATTATCTTTAATTTACTTGCTAATGCCATTAAATACACCCCAAAAGGCGGCGCGGTACAAGTCAATGCTTACCTGGAACAAGATGCGATTACTCTTGATATTATCGACTCCGGTATAGGTATTAATAAAGACTCCCAAAGTAAAATATTTGAGCGCTTTCAACGTGCAGACGATGTGAAGAATCAAGCCACTTTTGGTGTTGGTATTGGCTTGTCGTTAGTGAATGAGTTGGTTAAAGCGCACGGCTGGCGAATAAGCCTGGTCAGTGAGCACGGACATGGTAGTAAATTTAGTCTGTCCATCCCTCTGGCGAGCGCCAATGAAAAAGAGACTGAACTTTCAATCAGTCTTTCTGAAAATGAAGTGACTTCATTGTTAACTGATCAACGCAATGTAACGAGTGATCAAAGTGAACACTCCCAACAGGTTGTCTTGGTCATTGAAGATAACCTTGATATGCAAAGCCATATTAAACAGGTTATTGAGCAGCAACATCACTGTATTCTTGCTGGCAGTGGTGAGCTGGGCTTACAACTTGCGCAAGAATATATTCCTGATCTTATTGTTTGTGATTTAATGCTAACCGGTATTGATGGCTTTGAAGTGTTAACCCAGTTAAAACAAGATGAAATGACTGCGCATATTCCGGTTATTTTACTCACAGCAAGGTCTGATCTTGAAAGCCGTTTGCAAGGTCTTAACTTGAATGCTGATGAGTACCTGAGCAAGCCGTTTAATCAACATGAATTGTTAACGCGTATACAAAGCTTAATCACCAATAGACAACAACTACAGAAACGCTATTTACAGCAATTTAGTGATGAACAAAAAGCCGAGCGAAAAACTATCAGCCAAGAAAATGCTGCTAAGTTAACAGATGAAACAACAGATCCGAGTAACCTTGATGATAAGTTCTTGCATAAACTTGAGGCTTTGGTTGCAAAACACTACACCGAGCCTGAGCTTGACATATCACTACTGGCAAGCGAGATGGCCATGAGCGAACGACAGTTACAGCGAAAGATTAAGGTGATTCTTGGCACTACGCCTAATAACTTCATTAAAGAATTCCGTTTGAAAAAAGCCCAAGCATTATTAATTAGTGGCGCGCAAATTGGCCGTATTGCTTTAGATGTTGGCTTCTCTTCGCAAACCTATTTTGGGCGCTGCTTTAAAGAAAGCTTTGACTGTACGCCAAAGCAATATCAGCAAAGGCTTGTGCAACAAGAGCCGAAAAATAATTGATACGCAAAAAAGGCAAAGTGAAGTATTAAATAATGAGGGGAAGCTTAAGCTAACTTTCAGTAACCATGCTTAATTGGTATCTTTAAGTTTAAAATACATTGAGCTTACTCTTGCTATGCGGCGTAGCGATTCGATATTAGCATCAGACCACTGGGTTTCTTGCCCGACACTCTCACAGCATATTACGCCTTGGGGATTGAACTCTTGGTGTAAAATAAAATCCAGTAATGAATATATTTTAAATGGCTCAAAGTAAGCTTCATTAAAGCATTTAGTCACTTCATGGCTTCTTGCTTGAGGTGCATTTATCACCTCTTGGTTCAATATCGCTTCAAAATATTGATTAAAGTCTGACTTATTAAGTTTGCTTCCAGAAGTGTAACTGCCAGTAGTGGAATCATAACAAATCAATGATTCGATCGAGTCAAAACCCGGTGCAAAAGACCATAAACTAACTCTGTCTGCGCCCTTAATTAATGACGCTGTGGTTTGGCAGATTTCTTTTAATTTATCATATTCACTTGTTGTCGGGTTAGTGAGCTTTGCGGTTAATTTTATAAATCTATCCATAGGATTAATTATGCTTTTGGTAAATTTAACTAGGGCTTAGTGATAAGCATTATTGATAAATTATAGTGCTTTATAGCAATAATACTAAGCGAGCTACTCATTTTTTAAGGGGCAATAAAACCAGAAAAAGTGCAATGGACATTTTATCTTTCTAGTTTGTTGAACTTATGGGATATTAATAGGTAACTTATTAAAATTATGAAGCTATTTACTATGGATGTTAATCAAATTACAACTTTCTTAGGTTGGTGCACAGTTATCAATATCGGATTTTTAACTTTTGCGGCAATTTTCCTTTTTCTTTTTAATGGATTGGCAATCAAGCTTCATAGTAAATTAACCGGAGTGAGTGCTGAAAAGTTACCCTCGTTATACTTTTCCTATATGGCAAATTATAAAATATCGATCTTGCTATTTAATCTGGTGCCATATATTGCCTTAACATTGATGGCATAGTTGTCATTACACCGTGCAAGACGCTAAGCCTGAACAAAGTTAAGTTGTCGTCTTAGCACCTGGTAATTTTTCCAACAAAGTGTTGCTCAGTCATCTGGGCACTCTATCGAAAAGCACCCATATAATATGCCTGAAGTTAATCCATTAAGCGTCATGACCTTTGCCACACCGAAAGAGTTAGCGCAGTGGCTTAAGCTAAATCATGCAATAGAAAGTGAATTATGGATAAAAATATTCAAGAAAAACTCTGGGGTTGAAAGTGTTAGTTGGAATGATGTGGTAATAGAGGTTTTATGTTGGGGTTGGATTGATGGTGTAAAAAAGTCAATTGATGAACAAGCTTACTATCAGCGTATTACGCCAAGAACAGCACGCAGCAACTGGTCTAAGAAGAATACAAAACACGTAGAAGATTTGATAGGCAATGGCCGTATGATGGAGTCTGGGCTGGTGCATGTTCGGGCTGCAAAAGCTGACGGTCGCTGGGAAAGTGCTTATGTGGTTAGTGAGATGACAGTGCCAGCGGATTTTTTAGCAGCATTAGAGCATCTGCCGAAAGTAAACAAATTTTATAGCACACTCAATAAATCCGATCGTTATGTTATCGCTTATGGCTTAACCAGTGCTAAGAAAGCTGATACTAGGGCAAGGCGATTTGCTAAATACATGACAATGCTCACTCAAGAGGAAAAGCCTAAATAAGTCAAATAGGGATAGCTATTTTCCTTACTTTGCAGCTATCTCTACTTGGCAGTGTTTAAAAAATTGACCAACCCGTTCTTTGAACTAACATTTCCAACGCTACAGTGCCTAATTTACTATTGCCTATTTTATCAAGCCCTGGTGACCAAACCGCAATGGATGCTTTATTGGGCGCGATAGCTAAAATGCCTCCGCCAACACCACTTTTACCGGGCAAACCAACACGATAAGCAAACTCGCCTGAGCCGTCATAATGTCCGCACATAAGCATTAATGAGTTTATCCGCCTAGCTCTGCGTGATGAGACTACTCTAATCCCCGTGCTTTTATTGACGCCATCAGAGACTAAAAATAATCCCGACCTTGCCAGTTGCTCGCAGCTCATTGAGATTGAACACTGGTGATAATAAGTCCCTAAAACCTGAGGGATTTCATGTTCAATACGCCCAAAGGATGCCATAAAGGATGCGAGGGCAGTATTACGGTGGCCTGTAGCAAGCTCAGATAATGCGACCTTTTCGTCAATAGCTATGCTGTTGTCGTTCGCGATAAAGCGAACGAATTGTAATATTTCTGCTAGTAATTCCTTTGGTTCATGTCCCATCATGATGGCGTCAACTATTGCAATTGCCCCAGCGTTAATAAAAGGGTTTCGAGGCTTACCTTGCTCATGCTCGAGTTGCACAATGGAATTAAAGGGATCACCAGAAGGCTCTCGACCCACTTTGTTCCATACCGCATCACCTAACTTTCCTAATGCTAATGTTAGGCTAAACACCTTTGAGATACTTTGTATGGAAAACAGCTGTTGCGCACAACCTGAGCTATAGGTTTGTCCGTTAGGTAATGCAACTGAAATAGCAAATTGGTTAGGGTTAACTGCCGCAAGTTCTGGAATGTAATCCGCAACTTGTCCGCGTTCAGTAGCGGTACTCATAACCTCTGCAATGTCATCTAAAATTTCTTGCAATATCTTGTACTCTCTAGGGAACTTTGCTGATGTTTTATCATGATAAGACGGCAAAGGGCAAAGAAAACACTTTAAATTTTTTAGCAAGGAAAGGGCGCTAACAGTAAAAGCCACTTGGCAAGCGCTTTACTGGTCGTCCAGCCTCTAGTGCCCATAGCAGAGCAGCATAAATTAATTGCCTTGTTTGAGTTTAACCAGTTTTTTTAACGCTTCGATATCTTGCTGTTGAATAACATCTAAATAGTTAAAAGGTTGCACTTTCGGAGCATGAAGACCAAGCCAGTCGATATCACTATCATGAGCAATTTTTAGGGCATGTTCGGTCAATACACTTACCTGATCCCATGACACGGCCATAGGTTGCTCAAAATTAAACGGATAGAACGAGTAGGCTATATTGGCTTTAATTTTGTTGCCAAGCACTTGTTCAAAGCGGCTAGCTAAACGACGAGCAAGCTCTTGAGTATTGTCATCTTTTTCATAACCGATAATGACAAAAGTATCATCAGCCCAGCGAATGACTAAATCATCACTATTACGGCTATACAATAACAAATCTGTAAGGTTGACTAACTGACTATTGGTTACTTGCTCAATAGGGTCTAGTTTAACCATAACAAGATAGAGTCGAGGTAAAATACTGCGCTGCACAGGGAGAATATTTTGGTGGATTTGCGACATCAGCTGACTCGCCTGCTCGATATAAATATCGAGATAACGGCGACTTTTTACCCCGGTAACTTTATCTACGGTAGCCGCATCTTCAAGTTGCTGATTGGCTTGTTCAAGCTCAACATTTTTTAAGTGAAATTCTTGAGTCTTCTCTTTTACTTGTTGTTTTAAATTGATTTTTTGTTGTTGCTCAATAAGTAGTTTTCTATTTAATAAGCGTGAATAACTAAGTAACAACACCGCAATGAAAACTGCATAAATGACATAGGCCCACCAGGTATTCCAAGGTGCAGGCTTAACGATGATATCTAAAGATAGCCCTTGTTCACTCCAAATATTATCATTGTTACCGGCAATAATTTGCAGTTGATAGGTACCCGAAGGTAAGTTGGTATAAGTGGCACGTCGGGATTTACCCGCATCTATCCACTCACCATCAAAGCCCTTTAGGCGATATTTATAACGGGTGGATTCTGGAGAGGCATAGTTCAAACCTACGTACTCAAAAGTAATGAGTCGATCACTATAATCAAATTCCAGTTGTGATAATTGTGATAATGAGCTTCCTAAGGGCATTGGCTCATTCAATTTTAAAATACTGGTTAATTGTACTTCTGGCGCTGAAATCCGGTTATTCATCTTTTCAGGGCTAATGCTGCTCATACCTTTACCTGCGCCAAAGTACAAAGTGTTATTTAATGAACTAAAGACAGCTGAGTGGGTGTATTCAAGCTCGACTAAGCCATGAGCTAGATTAAAATGTTTGAAGTCTTTATCTGAGCTTGAGTACCTTGAGATACCTTTATTGGTACTAAACCAAATATCGCCAAAAGCATCTTGAGTAATGCCATACACAGTCAAGCTTTTCATGCCATCTTTTGCGCCAAAGTGCGTAAAGACAAAGTTTTGCTTATAGCGATTTTCTTTCGTTAATAGGCTTAAACCGGCATCTTGAGTGCCAAACCATAGATTATTAGCGCTATCTTGAAACATCAACCATGAAAAATCATCGGAAAGACCATTCGGACTATTTTCCTGCTGCCTAAAATGACTGAATTTTTCTCGCTGAGGGTCAAGACGACTCAGTCCGGCACCAAAAGTTGAGAGCCAAATAAATCCTTGGTCATCCTCTAGAAGCTGTAAAATGTTATTACTTCCAGGGCCTAGTTCACTGTTTGATTTATTCTTGATGAAATGAGTAAAGGTACCGTCTTTGTTTAATCGGTTCAGTCCTTGATGAAATGTAGATACCCACAATTCACCTTTAGCATCTTTAATAATGTCAGTAACACTATTAGCTGAAATTGACTGGCTATCTTCTGGGTTATGCTGGTATGTCGTAATTTTATTACTGATGAGGTCTACCGAGTACAATCCTGAGCCGCGGGTGCCGACCCACAATTTTTTATCATCAGCGAAGAGCGTCATGATTCGATATTGCGAAAATTCCGTGCTAAAAGAGGTTGGCAAAATTGAATTTTCAGTCTCAGATAGCTGATAAATTTCACCACTATAAGTACTGAAAAAAATATTGTCCTGATCAAGTTGGGCGAAACTAGTAATATTGTTGCTTTTCAATAATGGGTTAGTTTGAGTACTGTACTGTTTGAATATGGCCATATTGGGATCCCAGCGATTTACCCCTGAAAAAGTACCAATCCACATCATATTATTGCTATCTTCGAAAAAGGTAAGCACATAATCATGGCTTATGCTGTAAGGGTTATTGGGAGAGTGTTTGTATTTGCTGAAGTCATTAAGCTTATCGTGATAAATAGACAAACCATTGTCGGTGGCAATCCAAATATTTTGTTCAGAATCCTGATATATATCTTTAATGGCGTTGCTGCTAATTGTTGCAATATCATCGTCACTAGTTAGTTGATAATGAGTGAGTTGCTCTGTGTTAGGGGTATATTTTAATAGACCACTATCTACTGTGCCTATCCAAATGTCACCGTTATTATCTAACAGCATGCTACTGACGAATTTATTAACATAGCTAGCACTGTTGTTATCGCCGTACTTAATCGACTTAACAAAGTTCCCTTTTAAGTCGAACACTGAAATACCACCGCCATTGGTGCCAACCCAAATCTCTTGATTATGACTTTCAATAATAGAGAGCACCGCATTGTGAGTAAGGCTGTTTGGGTTGCCAAGTTCTTGCGTTATTTGTGTCGACTTCCAACCATCTGCATCGAGGCTAATAATGTTTAAGCCATTTTCACTGGCGACCCAGATTTTACCTTCACTATCCTCAAACAATGCGTTGATGGTGTCATTGGTTAAAGCGGCCCCTGTGGTTTTGGTTGTGAAATGTAAAAAATCCTGGCTAGCTGCTCGATAAAGGTTTAGTCCACCACCAAAAGTGCCAACCCATAACCTTTGCTTTTTATCGATGAGAACACGACTAATCACATTAGCGCTTAATGAATTTGGCACAGACTCATCATGCTGAAAACTTAGCGTTTGATGGCCATCAAAACGGTCAAGTCCTTCAGATGAGCCAAACCACATAAAACCGTCTTTGTCTTGAGCAATAGTTCTGACAAAGTTATAAGACATTGGATTATCAATGCCAAAGTTTTTGAATAGCTTAGCTTCTTGGGCGTTGGTAGTGAAATTGAGGGTAATTAATAATACTAAAAATATATTCTTCACAAAGCAGCTCTGACAAATAGGTAATGGGAAGACATCTTACTTATGAAAGACAGGAGATAAAAAAGCCACTGAATGTGCAGTGGCTTAAATTGTACTGAGCTATTGTTGTTCAACCCAGTTATTAACATTGATATTCGTTGTACTTGGGTTATCTACGCTCATTCGCCAAAGTAAGGTATTTGACTCCAGGCTCATTCGCCACAATAAGGTATCTGTTTCGATATTCATCCGCCAAAGTAGCGTGTCTGTTGAAGCGATATTTCTCCAACCTTGAGCATTTTCATCAAAGTTCATTCGCCAAAGTAATGTATCTCCACCAAGGTTACTCTCACCGAGTTGCCAGATATATTCATCACCCATGCCTTCAATATAAAAATTACCATCATCGTTAATATTGGCAGGCCCAAAGAAATGGTCTTCTCCAGCAATATCTTGTGCAATATCTAATGCTTGGTTAGCACATGCGCTAGCTGTACTGGCTAATGCATCTTTTGCATTAACTACACCAGAGCCTTGCTGAAAAACACTGTAAGCAAGCTGTCCATTATCTTTAAAGGCAGCATGTGCGCTGTCCATTAATCGACACTTTACTTCATCAGGAGTTAGCGATGGGTCTTGAGTTAGCATAAGTGCAACTACGCCTGAAACCACGCCTGCTGCTTGAGAGGTGCCTGACATCTCGAAGTAATATCCACCATCATGAAATTCAGGATGCTCTTGTACTATTTGAGTGTCAAAAGCCATTAAACCAGCTAAGTGACCGCCAGGTGCTACTATTTCTGGTTTAACAAACCCTTCAAATGTTGGTCCGGCAGAGCTAAAAGTAGCTAGTTTGTCATCGCTAGTATTTGTTTCAGTATAATTGTCAGTCATGGCTCCAACGGTAATAACGTAAGGAACATTACCTGGAACGCCAATGGTCATAGGATCTGGCCCGGTATTGCCCGCAGAAGCAACCACAACAATACCTGCTTGCCATGCTTTCATAACGGCTTGGTTTAGTGGATCTTCCCAGTAATAAGAGCGGGCAGGACCACTAAATGACATGTTCAATACTCTAAGGTTGATTTGATCTTTGACTTGTAGTGCCCAATCAATGCCACGAATAACGTCTGCATAGGTTGCTTTACCTTCAGCATCAAATGCTTTGATACCAACCAAGGCAGCGTTTGGCGCTACACCATCTGTCTCTTATACACATCTGACGCTGCCGACGA
>CAJXPG010000148.1 GCA_913057925.1 uncultured Colwellia sp.
ATGACTTGCCTTTAAGCCTTTTAATTCTCGCTGAGTGGGAAAGAACTTAATCAACATGGTATTACAGTAACAATGAAAATTGTAGGGAATGTGTTTACTGATGTCAAAACACCCTAATTTACTGGTACTTGTGGATATGATGTTTTTTACTAACAATTAATGCTATAAATGATATCCCGAAATACTGTTTACAAAATTGCAGTACCTTATTAAGGCTAGATCGAGCACAGACACACCTTATGACTGAACGACTCAAACAACTATTGATATGCTTTTGTTTCTTGAATTTGGCCAATGGTTTTATTGCTTATGACGCTCATGCGCAATCAAAAGCGCTTTCGCAGCAATTAGAAAAAATTTCGCAAATCGCAGACAAAGATAGAGTGTTAATAGAGTTAACCATGCTAGTTAATACTCCAGGGTTGACTCGTGCCGATGAAACACAAATTTTAATTCAACGTGCTACTACACTCCTTTCTTTGCATCGTTATAGTTTAGGTATTGAAGATGCTTTACGGGCAAAGAACACCGCTGAACAAGGAGATTTACCCGTATTATTATCCAAAGCTAATAAAATGCTAGGGGTATTGTTGTACTTTCAAGGGGAACTAAAGCCAGCCCTTAAAGCTTATCAAGCATCTTTAGCGTATTTTGATAACAATCTTGAACACAGCGTTAATAATTTCGCTATCGAACGAGCAAATTTATTAAACAATATTGCTCTGGTATACACCTCGTTAGGTCAATCAAACTTAGCATTATATAATTATCAGCTGGCAGAGCCTTTATACGCTGAATATGGCGATGAAATTGATAAAGTTGATATTCGCTACAATATTGCCGTTTTACATATAAGCTTGCGACGTTTTGATATTGCCATAGATATGCTTACTGCCATTATCGCTAAGCGTCAGCAATTAAAAGATCATGAAGGTGTTGCCAAAGCTAAAGCGGACTTAGGCATTGCTTATAAACACTCCGGCCGTTTTAATTTAGCGAAAGAGCATATTTTATCTGCTTTGCATTACTTCCAACAGAGCAACAATAAACATGAAATAGCCTCACAACTCCATAATATTTCTGAGTTGTATAATGAAACATTCGATGTAGAACAGGCAATTTATTACGGTAAGCAAGCACTTACTATTAGTGAAGGGCTTGGACACAAGAAAGCCATCGCCGGTAGTTTACAAAGCTTAGCTAAAGCATCCTTTTATTCCGGTGAATTAGAACAAGCGCAAAAGTATATTGAACGATCAATTGCCATTGGAGAAGAAATTGATTATCAATTACTTGTGACCGAAAATATGGCGGTTTCTGCATTAATTTATGCGGCGAAGCAACAATATATCACAGCGTTATCTGAACAACAGATGTTTGAAAAAGGCTATTTGCTTGCATCAAACAATCTATTAAATGACAAATTAGCAGAGTTTGAATCTACACAATTGAACCAGAAAATTCTAGATTTAGAGCATCGACGAGAGCTACAAAGCTTACAATCTGCAAAAATAGAACAACAACGAAATCTAGTTATTTTAACTTTAGTGCTTGTACTTGTGGTGGTATTTTTCATCTACCGACGCTACTTAGAGAAGCGACTAACCCAAGAGTTAGAGTTACGCGTTAAACAGCGTACCAGTGAGTTAGAAGAGTTATCACAAGAATTGGCACAAGCTAATCAGGTGAAAGGTCAATTTCTTGCTAATATGAGTCATGAAATTAGGACACCTTTAACTGCAATTGTTGGTCATGCTGAAGGTCTTATTCATGATGAAATTGATGCTAAAAAAATGCAGCAAGATATTGAAATAATCCATGGTAATAGCTTGCATTTATTAGAGCTTATTAATGATATTTTAGACTTAAGCCGTATTGAAGCGAATAAATTTTCACTAGAAATCCAACCGATGGATCTTAAGGAACTTATTCAAGACTTATCGGATACTTTCACTGCACAAGCTCAACAAAAGGGTCTGGTCTTTTCAATTGAACATCAATTAACGCTGCCTTTTATTATTAGTGTTGACAGTTTACGGTTAAAGCAAATCTTACTTAACCTTTGCGCCAATGCAATTAAATTCACTGAAAAAGGGCGAGTAACGCTTGGTATTGCTTATCAAAAGGAACAGCTAACGTTCACCGTAACTGATACCGGCATTGGTTTAAGTAAAGAGCATTTAGCGCAAGTGTTTGAGATTTTTACCCAAGCGGATAATAGTATCAGTAGACGTTTTGGTGGCTCTGGATTAGGTTTGTCACTATCTAATCAACTCGCCAAATTGATGTCTGGTAGCATAGGTATTGAGAGTAAGCTCGGAGAGGGGAGTAGCTTTTGCTTAACCTTACCGTGTCAGCAATATAGCCATAACGCTTTAACCCCTGGCGCCGATGCCATAGTGACAGTTCCCAAAGAAGCCTTGTTCTCTGGCACTGTACTGTTAGCGGAGGATCATAATGATAATCGTCGCTTAATCGCCCGCTTACTAAAAAGTCTAGGTTTAGATGTTTTAGTTGCTAAAAATGGTAGGGAAGCGGTACAGCAATGCTTAGATGCTAAACCAAATTTGGTGCTACTAGATATTCAGATGCCCGAAATGGATGGTGTTGAAGCATTTAAAAAGTTGCGAGAACTAGGTTATAACAAGCCTATTTATGCACTAACGGCTAATGCAATGTCTCATGAAATTAGTCAGTATTTGGCTCTAGGGTTCACTGGGCATTTAAAAAAACCTATCGAAAGGCAAAGCTTTATTGCAACACTTGCTAAACACTTCAATGATAATTCAGATAATGAATACTTAGTAAAAGAGGGAGAGAGTATTGATGCAAAAAATGCACAACTATTACGTGCTGAAGCAGAGCTTGCTCAAGTTGACCTAAGTGACTTAATTACTGAGTTTAAGCAAAACTTAGCTGAAGATAAGCGAGATTTAATCGATTTTAATGATAAATTTGATTTCACTAGCCTACTCAGAATAACTCACCGGTTATCGGGTGCAGCACAAATGTTTGGTTTTAAAGAGCTGAATCAAGTAGCGCAAGAGTTAGAGGTTATACTTAAAAAAGAATTAAACACCGATGCACCTGATCAGCGATTAATTAGTGAGTTAACACACTGCTTAATTGATGAAATCAGTATAGTTGAGCAGTAGTGAGTATTATGGCTAAACAATTTTCTTATTCTCAAGCACTCTTGGCATTGGCGATCGCCTTTTTGGCTTTTTCAGTGCTAAAATTTACCTTACAAATTCCTGAAATTCTTAATGTCGTTGATAAAACTACACAAACAATTGATGCCGTTAACCCTAATATTAGCGATATTGTTGATGAAGTGGCACTCATTAGAAAAGAAGTTGCTAACGTAAGGGCGCTTGTATCAGAACAAACTCCGGAAATTTTATCGCAAGTTGAAGCTTCACTACCGGTGATTAGAGACGTAGTGCTTGAAAGTGAAAACTACTCTAAACAAATACCGGCATTATTGGCACAACTCGATAAAATTGAACAACAAGTTGCTCTACTACAAAAGAACATGCCCTCGATTTTAGCACGTGTTGACGCTGTCGTTAAAAGCACTGATAACACTACAGCAGAAGTTGCTCGTTGGCGTCCGCACTCTTCACAATATCTAGAAGAAATTAAGCAATCAAAAGACTATATCCCTAAATATTTAACACGTATTGAGAATACTGTGGTAGAAGCTAAAACTGTTGGTCAAGAGGCGAGCAGTGGTCTAGTTTCAGGATTCTTTAAAGGGGTTATCACTTTACCGTTTGAAATGGTTGCTGGTTTGGCGGGGATGGTTGATGTTGATTCTCGCTCTGCTAAAAACCTTACAGCACAAGATATCGCGCTAATGCAAGAAACAGTGATTGCTTTGCTCGACGATCAAAACCAGCGGAAATCGGTTTGGCAAAATGTTGATAGCGGTAATAGAGGTACAATAATCAAAGGGGCTCAAGTCAGGCGAAATGGGCAAAATTGTCACGGTATAACGTTTAATAATCACTTTGGTAATGAAAAAGAGACTTTAACAGAGCAAATGTGTCAGGACGACAAAGGTTTATGGAAAGTGATGTAGTTTTACATCATGGTAAGTCAATGTTTATTGTGTACAATACAGGCATAACAAGTCTGCAATAAAAAATGTTAACAGGAATAGAAAATGGCTAGAGAACAATTTGGTATTTGTGCAGAAGCTAATTTGCATGGAACATACTTACTATTCAATGTACTAGATGATAGAAATGCATTTATACGTGCAGCCATTTCTCGACTGCCAAAGTTATTTGAAAACTACTCAGAGCAATTTTCTGAAGCAAATTTAATCGGCGTTGTTGCTATTGGCGATGCTTATTGGGATGAGTTTTACCCGCGTGCTCGTCCAGCGTTATTAGCACCTTTCCCTGTGATGAACAGCGGCGATCGTGTTGCGCCAATTACTAGCCATGATATATACGTTGAAATAAGAAGTGATCGTGCTGATGTAAATCATATTGTCAGTACTAAAGTGTGCCAATTACTCGGTGATAGTGTTGAGCTAATTGAACAAATTCAAGCATTTAGGTTTTTAGATGGTAGGGACTTAACAGGTTTTGTTGATGGTACAGAGAACCCACAAGGTTTACATCGCAGAAAGGTTGCTTATGTTACAGATGAGCAAGACGCTTATTTTGCAGGTGGCAGCTATTTACATACCCAAAGATACCAACATAACTTGAAACTATGGGAATCGCTGCCAGAGCACGAACAAGAAGATGTTTATGGGCGCACTAAGCTAGACAATGTTGAGTATGAAAGCGCAGATAAAGCACTAACCGCACATACAAAACGCACTAGCTTGAAAGACGATGAGGGCAATAGTATTGAAATTGTTCGACAAAGCATGCCTTACGGTGACATGAAACGTAAAGGTCTATTTTTTGTCTCTTACTGCCATTCACCTCAACCGTTTGAAGTTATGCTAAATAGCATGATTCATGGTGATGCTCACGGCAACTCAGATCATTTATTGAAATATACCCAAGCAGAAACGGGCAGTGCCTTTTTCGCCCCTAGTCTATCCTTCCTCGCTAAAATAACGGATATTGACTAAACAGCTAAACAGCTAAACAGCTAAACAGCTACGCAGGTTTACAATTAACCCCTGTAGGTTATTTGTCAGCTTCGAGTTGTTGAGCGTTCTGTGTAGTCAGAACTTCATGAAAGTTTTGCACACTGTAGTGTCCTTGGTTTATTGCTAATTCTGATTCCGGGGCTAGCTTGCCAAGCGGCAGTAATGCAGGGCCAGTGGGCTCTGCAAGTAAGTAATTTATTTCTTCATGCACAATACTTACTTCTCCTGCTTTTCCTGGGAGATTAATACCAATAAAAGCATGACCTTCAATATAAATAAATGCCATTTCAATTCTTGGCATTAATGCCCTTAATAATGTCGCCGTTAAGGTCATTTTACTATCGCAATCACCTTGATTTTCCCACAGTACTTTTAATGGTGGATTAAAGCCTGCACCTGAAGAAGTCATCCTAGATTCTAAAGTGCTATATGGAATGCTTTGCACAAAACTCAAAACATAATCCGTAGCTTTTCTAATATTTTGAATAGAAACTTTATCTAAGATAATTGGCTTCAAAGACTTTAAATCAGCAACAGAGTCATTGGCAATACTTACATGGTCGACTTTAATTCCGCTAACTTGTTCATGATTGGTAAAGGGGTGATAGTAGGTTTCGGTAAAATACTGGTCAGTGACTTGCTGCTCCAGCTTGAGTATTTTGTTATAGGCGTTGGCAACTTTTATCTCATCCGTGCCCTTCGCTTCAATGGCGAATTTCCCATGTCGCTGAGTGTAGGAGACTCGTACTCCAGGCATAGGCTCTTTGCGCATTTGTTTCTTAATTCTGCGGAGAATCGTTTTTTGTGCATAACTACTTTTGTATGTTTTAAAGCTTCGAAAGCGTTCAAAAAGTCCTGCTTCAGTTAAGGTAAACTGAATAGATTGTGTCGCTTTATCATGATCAAGCCATTGATAAGTAAACTCATGCCCTTGCTCAACAACGGATTTATTAAAACTAAGTTGTTGGGTATTGCCATTTGCAAGTGGCAACAAAAATAGCAAAGCTGTCATTAGTAGCAATGCAATTTCCTTTAAGTTTCTGCTTAATATGTAAAAAATCACGCTCACCTTACTCGTTAGGGCAATGGTCAAATAGAAGTTATTACAAGGTTATATTTAGCATAATAAAATCAACTTATCTCAAAAGTCGCTAAAATAAACACTATGATATGAGTATAAACCCTAATTAACACATTAACTTAGTTTTAAAAATAATCGAAACTGGTAACTCAAGCAATAGTCGTTAAAGAAATAAAGGATAGTACTTTAGTTAATTATCAATTATATTATATTCAAACAAGTGTTTTAATTGTGTGTTTGCCACATAGTAACTCAACATCCTGAAGGAGGTCGTCATGGCTGAATATAAAGCGCCATTAACAGATATGAACTTTTTGCTCTATCAAGTATTTAATGCAGATAAAATGTGGCAACAATTACCGCAACTTAATGAACAAGTTGACCAAGAGACTGCTATTGCTATTTTGCAAGAGTGCGCCAAAATTGCCGAACAAAAAATCGATCCTATTGCCCGTCAAGGCGATGAAATAGGTGTTAGCTTTAGCTTAGATAGTGATGGCAGAGGTAAAGTTAAAACCGCTCCAGGTTATAAAGAAGCGTTTGATACTTTCGTAGAAGGTGGTTGGCCTGCACTGGGGGGTGATGTAAATTATGGCGGCATGGGCATGCCTAAAGTCGTTAGCGCTTTTATGGAAGAAATGCTGTGTAGTACAGATATTTCTTTTGCTTTATATCCAATACTTACTGCGGGTGCAGCTTTATCGCTAGCTAAGCATGGTAGCGAAGAACTCAAACAGCGTTACTTAACGAAACTTTATAGTGGCGAATGGTCGGCTTCGATGTGTTTAACTGAGGCACACGCGGGTTCAGATCTTGGTATTATTCAAACCAAGGCAGTGCCGCAAGCTGATGGTAGTTATGCCATTACCGGCAGTAAAATATTTATCACAGGTGGAGAGCACGACCTAACCGATAACATTGTTCACCTTGTGTTAGCAAAATTACCAGATGCTCCAGCAGGGCCTAGAGGTATTTCTTTATTCTTAGTACCTAAATTTAATGTTGACGAGAATGAAAATTTAGCTGAGAGAAACAATGTTAGTTGTGGCTCTATTGAGCATAAAATGGGCATTCATGCATCAGCAACTTGTGTGATGAATTTTGATGGTGCGCAAGGCTTCTTAATTGGTGAGCTAAATAAAGGCTTAGCTTGTATGTTTACCATGATGAATTTTGAGCGTATTGGTGTTGGTATCCAAGGTATGTCAGCAGGTGAACGTTCATATCAAAACGCCTTGGAATATGCAAAAGATCGTAGACAAGGTAAAGCCCTTGATGCTTCTACTAAAGCAATAAAGCAGCCTGATTCTATTATGGTACACGGCGATGTTCGTCGTATGCTATTAAATATGAAAGCCTTTAATGAAGGCTCTCGCGCATTAAGTTGTTACATTGCTAAGCAATTAGATTATGCAACTTTTGGCAGTGGTGAGTTACAACAAAAGGGTGATCAACTTTCTGCTTTAATGACTCCACTAGCGAAAGCATTTTTTACTGATTTAGGTTTTGAAAGTACTGTTGCCGGACAACAGATTCTCGGTGGCCATGGCTATATTCGCGAATGGGGTCAAGAGCAGCTGGTTAGGGATGCACGTATTGCGCAAATTTATGAAGGTACAAATGGCATTCAAGCCATGGATTTATTGATGCGTAAAGTTGTCGCTTCTAAAGGCGCTTTGATGAATGTCTTTATTGAAGAAGTCACTGATTATATTGAGAGTCAGCAAGAAAACCCAGCAATGAGTGAGTTTACAGCACCACTTTCAGCGGCTTTGGCTGACTTGGATGATATTTCAAAACTATTACTGACAAAATCTGTTGAGGATATTAATGAGATTGGCGCAGCGGCAAATGATTATCTGCATGTTTTTGGTTATACCGCTATGGCTTTTGTTTGGGCGAAAATGGCTCAAGTCTCATTAAGTCAGCAAGACAGTGATGCGAAAAGCAGCCAAACAGAATATGGTGCAGAGTTCTATCAAAGTAAACTGCATACTGCGCGTTATTACTTTAACCGTCTGTTACCTAGACGATTGTCATTACTAGCTACAATCAAATCAGGCTCAGAATCACTCTTTGCTATAGAAGATGAGCTTTTTTAACCTGTTAAGTTAACGGTAATCAAATCAACTAAAGAGCCTTAAATCGTTAAGAGCAAGATATTTGATTTGGTTACCTTTGGGCTCAGTTAACCCTGAGTCACCACCTCAATGATCAAAATTGAAATTTTTTGATATTTTCCTAAAGAAAAAAATTAATTTACCTCCCTTTTCTGGGAATACTAACCACAAAAGTCCACGTTTTCATTCACTTCTTTGTAAGCCTTAATTTTACTGGTGTTATAGCCAGTATTGTGTAGCTTGTTTTTGCTGTTCCTCACTTGACAGTTCATTGCTTTTTTCACTAAACTGTATCAATGTGGAAAAAAGTGGGGAATTGTGGATCTTAAAGTTACCATGATAACTACTGACTAATAATCAACCTAATTTGGCGATGAAATAGCAACTATGTTCAGAGGCACTAGCGCAATAACGCTTGACAGCAAAAATAGGATCACGATACCGACCAAGTATCGTGAAGAGCTATTTGCTGATTGCCAAGGAAAAATGGTTTGCACCGTCGATATTCAGCAAGCATGTTTATTGCTTTATCCGTTAGCTGAATGGGAAGAAATAGAACTCGCGTTAGCAAATTTATCAAGTACTAACCCACAAGAGCGCTTATTCAAACAAATTATCTTGGGTAATGCTAGCGATTGTGAAATGGATAAAAATGGCCGTTTGTTGATTAATGGACCATTAAGAGAACACGCTAACTTGGAAAAGAACGTCATGTTAGTAGGTCAGTTAAACAAGTTTGAAATCTGGCATGAAAGTGCATGGCAAACCATGATGCAACAAGGCATTAGTAAAATACAGTCCGGTGAAATTGAATTAACCGAACGATTACTCGATTTGTCGTTATAAAAACAGTTCAAGCGTTACCAATATTAAATGCGTTAAAAAGGTTTATAAAAAAAATAACATGGAATTAGACACCTCACATATCTCAGTGTTGCTCAATGAAGCTGTTGATGGCTTAGCTATCAAGGGTGACGATTGTTTTATCGACTGCACTTTTGGTCGCGGTGGGCATTCATCATTAATTCTATCTAAGCTCTCAAACAACGGCCGATTAATTGCTATTGATCGCGATCCTACTGCGATTGCAGCGGCTGAAAAATTTAAAGATGACGAGCGATTTTTAATTGAACACCAAGGATTTGCAGCATTAGCTGAGATCGCTGAAAAACATCAGTTAACCGGTAAGGTTGATGGTATTTTGCTAGATCTTGGCGTTTCATCTCCTCAACTTGATGAAGCTGAACGTGGTTTTAGTTTTATGAAAGATGGCCCTTTGGATATGCGCATGGATACCAGTAAAGGGCAAACAGCTGCAGAGTGGTTAGCCGTTGCTGATGTTGAAGATATTACTTGGGTATTGCGTACCTTTGGTGAAGAAAAGCATGCATGGCGTATTGCTAATGCCATTGTCGATAGTCGAGAAGAGTCACCACTGACAAGAACCAGCGAATTAGCCAAGTTGATCAAAACTACCGCACCGCAAAGAGAAATAAAGAAACACCCGGCAACACGAAGTTTCCAAGCTATTCGTATGTATATCAACAGTGAGTTGGAGCAAATTGAAAAAGCCCTTGCTGCTTCCCTTGATGTCTTAGCTGAAGGTGGTCGTTTGGTGGTTATTAGTTTCCATTCACTTGAAGATCGCCTAGTTAAACAGTTTATGAAAAAACATTCACAAGGAAAGAAAGTACCCAGAGGGTTACCTGTGAGTGAGATAGAGTTAAATAAAGGTAAGAAATTAGCCTTGATTGGTAAAAAGTTAAAGCCGAGTAAAACAGAAGTAGAGCAAAATGTTCGCTCACGTAGTTCTGTGTTACGTATCGCTGAGCGTTTACCAAGAAATAGCGATTAGTTTATGGCTGCGCGCGCCTTAGTCTTTGATATTTGGCAAGATATAGTTCGTTATAGCGTTACATATATCTTACTTATCTTTGTGGTGATATCGGCGTTTTCTGTGATTTATTACAGTCATATAAATAGGCAGACAACCAGTGAACTTGAAGTGCTGTTGTCGAAAAAAGATGAGCTAAATATCGAATGGCGCAATTTATTGTTAGAGCAAAATAGTTTGGCAGAACATAGTGCGATAGAGAGCAAAGCAAAAAGGCTGTTAAATATGAAGCGGCCTGAAGGAAAATCAGAGGTGATAGTCAGTCTAGAATAAGGATGAAATTACTGGCTAGAAAGTTCTTATAAAGCAATAAAATCAATAATGATTGTCGTAATAAATAAACCATAAAATGAGAACGGTGTGAATAAAAAAGCAGCCAAAAATAATAACCCACTAAATACCGCCCCATGGCGTTATTATTTAGTGTTGGCTGTTGTTGCTCTCATTTACCTTGGATTGATGGCTAGAACCGCTTATATCCAAATTATTGAACCAGAGATGCTGCAAAAACAGGGCGACTTACGTTCATTACGTGTTGCGGCAAATACGGTCCAGCGTGGCTCCATTGTCGATAGAAATGGTGCCGAGCTTGCTATTAGTGTTCCTGTGGAAACTGTTTGGGCAGATCCCAAAATCATCATGGATAATAATGCGCTGGCGATGACCAAACACTGGCAGGCATTGGCAGATGTATTAGATCAAGATATTAATAAGCTAACTGCCCGCGTTGTTAAGAATCCTCGTAAACGTTTTATTTACCTAGAACGCAAAATCTCGCCAGCCATGGCAAATTACATTAAAGAATTAAAAATTCCTGGTATTCATTTACGTAAAGAGTCAAAACGCTTCTATCCAACAGGTGAGATCAGCGCACATTTAATTGGCTTCACTAATGTCTGTCTCTTATACACATCTGACGCTGCCGACGATCTACTCTGTGTAG
>CAJXPG010000149.1 GCA_913057925.1 uncultured Colwellia sp.
AGTAGATCGTCGGCAGCGTCAGATGTGTATAAGAGACAGGACTAACACCATTAATTAGCATATCAAAAGGCATAGCGAAATATTTCGCTATGCCTTTTTTTTACCATGTATTTTGATGATTGTTCAATGAATCTGCAGGCTAATTCATTATTGGAAAAATTATTGATAAATAGAATATTTTGCATAATTATCTTACTGTTAAATGACATTAGCTGTTGTAATTTTAAACGACTAACTTGCTCGGCTAACGAATGCATAAATTAATACGCTTGTATATTGTATTAAAAACAGTTTTCACTGCAGTAACAAGTATCTAACGTCGCCGATCCCTCAACCCGCTCTAATACAGTTATTTCATTTCGTCCTTTAATAAAATTAAACGAAAAATATTCAGCCAATAACTGACAATACAATTAAAGTGAATAACAACCCAACCCTAAACCATTGTATTAAAAGAAATTAATTGATCTATTATTATTTGTCGCTATTATCACCGCGCTTACTTTTGATAAGCATAAAATAGAAATGGAAGTCTATCTAAGATAAACATAACAGCGTTTATTTAGTGCCTAACATCAAGGCTCAAAAAAGATTTCAAACATTTCAATACCAAGAACATGTCATTTAAAACCGTTAACTCCACAGGGTTAACACTTAATTAGCAATTAGAGCCAACAAAGATTAATGATTGCTTAGATAGCAAGCATTAAGCAGGTTGGCATATGACTTTAGGTAAACCAATGTTTAAAAAATTAATTATCGCAACCGCTATTTCTGCAAGTTTAACTTCGCTTTATTCTCACGCAGAAGTTCTTTCTCATTCTGTCAGTACTGACTTTACAACACCTGCCCCATTTAAGGGGAAGCAATTTATTGTGACGTTAAAAACAAACGTGCCAAAAGATATACAAACCGCACAATCCCATGCAAACCAACCTATTCAGTTTAATGGAAAAAGTAAGGTACAATTTAAACGAAAGCTCGCCTCAGGTGCATTACTCGTTCACGCTGAAAACTTTACTTCCATAAAAGCCTTAATGAGTGATTTATCATTAAATGGCGAAGTGCTGAGCATCGAAGAAGATATTATTGTGACTGCCCAGCAAATGCCAAATGATCATTACGCACCTAGCATGTATAGCATTGAAAACAGCTTTCGTGGCATTAACGCTATCGATGCATGGGACTTATCTCAAGGTAAAAACATTAATATTGCGATATTAGATACGGGCTTTACAGCTCACCCGGATACTGACGATCGTACAATCAATGGTTATGACATGATCAGCTATCTTAGTAAGTCTATTGATGGCGATGAAAGAGATGATGATGCTCATGATCCTGGAACTGGTATTGGCTGTGAAGGCAAAAATAGTAACTGGCATGGTACTCATGTTGCGGGCATTATCGGCGCAAGTATCGATAATAATATTGGTGCGGTAGGTATTGCTCCTCAAGCAAATCTTATCCATGTTCGAGTATTAGGCCAATGTGGCTCTGGTTACTTATCAGATGTTATTGATGGCATATATTGGGCTGCTGGTAAAAATATTGAAGGATTACCAGTAAATCCAAATCCAGCAGACATCATCAACTTAAGTTTAGGCAGTTCAAGTGCTTGTGGTAATTTCCAAGGTGCTATCGACTATGCTCGTTCACAAGGTGCTGCTGTTGTCGTTTCAGCAGGGAATAATAATATAGATGCGAGTAATCAATCCCCTGCCAACTGTGATGGTGTTATCAGTGTCGCTGCCAGTGATAATACCGGTGATAAAGCAAGTTACTCGAACTTTTCATCCTATGGTGGTGCGGTAGATATCACGGCACCTGGCAGTAGTATTATCGCAACGGTTAATAGTGGCACCAGCAGTCCGAGCTATGCCAGTTATAGTTTTAAAAGTGGCACTAGCATGGCTGCTCCACAGGTTTCAGGCGTAATTGCATTAATGCTTGAGAAGGCTCCAGATTTAACGCCAGAGCAAATAGAAGATATTCTTAAAGAAACTGCCGATCAATTTAGCACTAATACTCAGTGTAATACCCAATCACCAATTTGTGGCTCAGGTTTAGTTAATGCAAAGGCTGCTGTAATTAAAGCAATGTCACTTGTCGAAACTGAGCCAACAATGCTAATAAACAATCAAGCCATTAGTATTTCAGGGCTCGAAAAAGAGCAATTAAGCTATCAGTTTATTGCCCCAGAAAACGCAGGCAATGTAACAATAAGCATTGCTAATGGTCAGGGTGATGCTGATATTTATGTAAAAAAAGATCAGGCAGTGAGTTTTGATAACTATGATTGTCGTCCATGGCTAACAGGCAATAATGAAAGCTGTCAGTTATCAGGTGCAGGTGTTTACTCCATCTTAATTAATGGCTATAACCAATTTAGCGATGTTTCTTTAATTGCATCGTATAGCACTGAGCTACCTGAAACAGGTATAGAATTACATAATGATGTAGCTCAGTGGAATATTACTGGTGCCTATCAAGAGGAAATTGACTTTTGGGCAGATGTTCCGGCAAATGCTAAGGGGCTATGGGTACAAACTTGGGGTGGCAGTGGTGATGCCGACCTTTGGGTTAAAAAAGGTAGCTTACCTACTAAAGAAGATAACGACTGCTTAGCATCGACTTCAGGTAATGAGGAAACTTGTACTATGTCTCCTGATGCCGGGCGTTATTTTATCAAAGTAAGAGGTTACGATAAGTTTGAAAATGTTGGCTTACGTATTCTTTGGACTTACTAATAACAAGTCGAGTTCGCGTTAGCTAAGATATTAACAACAGCTAACAGTTATAATGTAAGAGTACGGTATATTACCGTACTCTTAGTGTTAGCTTGCGTCACTTAAACTAAGTTGAGTTAAGTTTATTTATCTTCTGTCTTGATGTCTTCAACATGGGTAATAACTTTCTTGGTAAGTTTTACTCGCCCCTCTTCAACAAGCGCTTTACGTAGTACATATTCAATTTGCGCATTAACACTTCTCAACTCATCATCGGACCAACGTTGCATCGCGGCTAGGACCTCAGGATTAATTCTAAGTGGAAAGCTTTTTTTTGCTGCCACCATGACCTCCAAAAAATTTAAAAAGCTAAAGCTATGGACTCCCGACAATACACTTCGGGAGTGACGCTAGCGCATGAAAAACTCATGGACTCCCGACAATACACCTCGGGAGTGACGCTAGTGCATGAAAAACTTATAGACTCCCGACAATACACTTCGGGAGTGACGCTAGCGCATGAAAAACTTATAGACTCCCGACAATACACTTCGGGAGTGACGCTAGTGCATGAAAAACTCATAGACTCCCGACAATACATTTCGGGAGTGACGCTAGCGCATGAAAAACTCATATACTCCCGACAATATAGCTCGTGAGTGACGATAGCTGCGAAAGCAATAAGGTTTATAGCTATCAAGCTTTGACAACACCGTATTTATATAAAGCTGCCTAGTAAAGGCTACCGGTATTTACTACGGGCTGAGTACTTTTATCACTACACAGCACCACTAATAAATTACTTACCATGGTTGCTTTACGTTCTTCGTCGAGTTCGACAATGTCTTTTTCAGACAATTGCGTCAGTGCCATTTCCACCATACCAACAGCCCCATCAACAATCAGTCTTCGCGCGGCAATAATTGCTGATGCTTGTTGCCTTTGCAGCATAGCATTGGCTATTTCCGGTGCGTAAGCTAAATGGCTAATTCTCGCTTCATGTACTTTAACCCCAGCTTTTTCTAAGCGTTGCTGTATTTCTCCCTTTAGGGCTTCAGAAACTTCTTGTGGGTGACTTCTTAATGCGATTTCATCACCTTTATGTTGATCGTAAGGGTAACTTATTGCCATGTTTCTCAGGGCTGATTCACTTTGAATATTGACAAAGCTGATATAATCATCAACCTCAAAAACCGCTTCAGCTGTATCATCAACAGACCAAACAACCACAGTAGCAATCTCTATTGGATTACCGTGGTTATCGTTCACCTTCATCTGATTAGATTCGAAGTTACGGATCCTAAGTGAAATGGTCTTGCGCATAAAAAGAGGAATGGTCCAACGAAGCCCATTCGCTTTTACAGAGCCGACATAACTGCCGAAAAAAGTCATTACTTTAGCTTGATTTGGCTGCACCATAAAAAAGCCGGGGATCGCTAAAACGCTCACAACAAAGATGATAACACTGAGCGCATCAATATTACCCGCTACAGCTTGAATTAGCATAAAGCCTGCCACTGCTAACAATACAACGAAAACCCCGTAACCATTTACTGAAAAACCTATTTTCTCATTCATATGAACTCCCTTAAACACATGTGATATCATTTTGATATCATATAGCATACGAACTAGTTTACTTTTTTGCAAATCAACTTTGTAACAAGCCCGCAACACTTTTCAATTACATGGCTTGTTTTGATGGTTTAAAGCGTGTGGTTTTTGAGTTGTTCATGATAGTCCTAAATGCGTAAACCCATTTCAGGCCAAGACTAGATAAATAAAAAGGGCGCTATGTTTTCACATAGCGCCCTTTTCTTTGTAATAAGTTCTACTTATTTCAAAACTGTATCAATTGTCCCTTGTGCTAAGCCATGGTAACCAGGACGTGCTTGTTTATAAACGTCTAGTGCCCAAGCTTTACTTTCAGGTTTCTTAGATAACTCTTTATATAGCGGTACAATCAACTTGCGACGACCAATACCTTTTAGATACTCAGCCATTGCCGGATAAACTTCATCGTAGCCAACACGAATTGACAGTAAATACCAAGCATGAGTAATTTCTGCATTGTTGCTATTGGTTAAATCAAAAGCCTGATCTAAATTCGTCATTTGCTTTTGACTAATCGTTAACGGTAAGTTATTGATAAAGTGCAACCACTCATGCAACGTCCACTCTTTAGTCGGTAACTGATTTAAGGTTAACTCTTCAGCCATTAAACCACTAATTTGCTTATCAATAACTTTAAAAGCATTTGATTTTGGTTGCGGTGCATAGCTAGGTAAACCTGAATTAAAGATCCATTCATTTATTTCGTCATCACTAACAATGTTTGGATACTTATCCGTTAAGTTAGCTTTTAAGTATTTAACAAAGTTATCCGTACCTAAGCTTTGAAATGCATGACTGTCAAAGTATTCAAGCACAAACGCGTCAAAACGTTCGCGGCCAAACTTCTCTTCTAAGAACATTAAAAATAACTGCCCTTTAACATACGGTACACCTGAAAATGCATCATCAGGATCACGGCCTTTTAAGTCGATATAAAGTTTAGTATCGCCTTCATCTAGCTCGGCAATTTCAGCATTTAGATCTTGAGCACCAAGCGCCTGTTCCATAACAGCACGTTTAGTACCAAAAACAGCTTCCATAATACGGTTTTCAACATAGCTGGTAAAACCTTCGTTTAACCATAAGTCACGCCAGCTTTCATTGGTAACAAGGTTTCCTGACCAAGAATGAGCAAGCTCATGTGCAATCAAGTTAACTAAGCTTTTATCACCAGCAACCACGGTCGGGGTAATGAAAGATAGGCGAGGGTTTTCCATACCACCAAAAGGGAAACTTGGCGGTAACATCAATAAATCATAACGACCCCAGCGGTACTTACCGTACATTTCTTCCGCTTTGTCTATCATCGCTTGCGTGTCATCGAACTCTGCAACAGAGGCATCTAAAATATATTTCTCGGCATAAATCCCTGTTTGGTGGCTCATTGGCTTAAAGTGAAGATCACCAACACCGATGGCAATCAAATACGCAGGGATAGCTTGTGGCATAGAGAAAAAGTAATCGCCATCACGTTCTGTAACCGGCTCATTATTAGCACTCATAACCGCAAGTAAATCTTTATCGGTAGTAATACGGGCGGTATAGGTAATTCTCACGCCAGGAGTATCTTGAATTGGAATCCAAGAGCGGGCATGTATTGCTTGGTTTTGACTGAATAAAAATGGCTTATCTTTACCGGCTGTTTGCTCTGCAGATAACCACTGTAAGCCTGAAGCTTTTTCAGTTGAGTGATAGTAAACACGTACTTTTTTCGCGTGGAATTTAGTATCAATGGTTAATTTACTACCTAAAACATCATCACGTTTGGCTAAATCATAGTTAACGTGAACCCAGTTTCCTTGACTATCTTGTGCCATTGCTTTGTGTATAACAAGATCACGAGTATCTAATATTACTGGCGCTTTATCATTGGTATACCAATCTAATGTCAACTCAACAAAACCTGCAAGAGACTTTTTGTCAAAATCGACATTTAAATCTAGATAAACATGGTTCGCTTTAACTTGATCATAATTAGCATACGTATAAGCATCTGTTAACTGAGATACGGTCGTATGCTGATGCATTGCTCCTTGTTTTGCAGATGTAACTGGTGCGACTGTCCCAGCAAAGCAGCTGAGCAATATGCACAGTTTTGAAAAATGTTTCATGACATTTATTACCTTAAAATAAAACCAATATTCATAGTAGAATACAAACGAAAACAGGCCAGTAGATTACTGTGAATCTACTGGCCTGTTCAACTTTTTACATCAGATTTTTTCTATCTCTTATTGAGTAACTAGCAAGTATTATTTACAACACTCAATAAAACGCCTCATAGATGCTAGGGTTTTTGCATTTGAATAACAACCCGGCGGTTTTTACCTCGTCCTAACGTGGTACTGTTTGAAGCAATATGACGCTTCTCACCATAACCTTTCGCTTCTATTCGGCTTGCTTCAATACCATTTTTAACAAAGTAGTCTCTAATTTTAGCGGCTCGGCGTTCTGATAACTTCAAGTTTGACCAACGACCACCGTAGCTATCTGAATAAGCATCAATTAACACTAATTCTAAATTAGGATCCAAGCTTAAGTATTCACGGATCATTTCAACTCTTTTTTGAGAAGCCTTAGTGAATTTATCGCTACTCGATTGATAGTTTAAAACAGTGTAAGAAATATCTTCGAAGCTATAATTTAGCAAGTTACCCACACAGCCAACAAAATCTTTATAAGCCTTTTTAAAACGAGCGGTAGATAACCCTACTGAAATCTTGTCCTGTTCGCTATACCAGTCATCATAATAAAATGTTGGGCTCATTCCTTGCTCAAGTTCACTTAACATAGTCCAAGCAATTTTCTTTGGTAAACTAGGATTGAATTGTTTATGCAACTTCATATTGGCAATAGTACGAGAGCCAACGCCTGGCTGCCAATTTGGCGCAACACTACGCACTTCAGCAAGTGAATAATTGTCAGGTAACAACATCATATCTAACTCAAATTCCATATTAAGTTTACGACTCGCCCTTGCAGAAAAGCGGGCTTCACCATAACGTGGGATTTGATGTGACAAAGTACATTGCAAACGAGAGTCACTTGATAATTGCCACTGAGAATTATGAATGTCAGCGCTATATTGTCGTATACCTGCGTGAGCACTACTAACCCAGATACTCGCAATTAAACTCGTAGAGATAAGAAAAACTGAACTCATTGTTGCAACTAATTTATTCATAATTTGGCACAATATTGGTAGCGGTGACAGGCATATAATCTTTAGCCTCTAGGGATATATAAAGATATCGCCCTAAACTCCAATAACTTTAGCATTTTATCAATAAAATATCGCTATCAATGCTAAAAAAGACATCAAGGAGTAGCAAAATCACTTTCACTGTCGTTTTTAAATGAAGTTTCTGCGATAATCCCCGCATTAATTTTATCTCAACCTCATAGTGCCAATGTCAGAATCAAGCTCAATAGATACACAACCCGCTAGCTCAAACAGTACCGACAAAGATAAGAGTAATTTTGCCCAAAGATTTAGGGGTTACTTCCCTGTAGTTATTGACGTAGAAACTGCCGGTTTTAATGCCCAAACAGATGCGCTATTAGAGTTAGCTGCGTCAGCATTGCAGCTAGATGAATCAACAGGTGACTTTTCAATTGATGAAACCATTCAATTTAATATAGAGCCGTTTGAAGGAGCGAACTTAGAGCCCAAAGCGCTTGAGTTTACTGGAATTGATCCGACAAACCCTTTACGTGGTGCAGTGGAAGAAGAAGAAGCTTTAAAAACATTATTTAAATGGGTTAGAAAAAAAATGAAGCTTGCCGGTTGTCAACGGGCGATTATCGTAGCGCATAATGCCGCTTTTGATTTAGGCTTTTTAAATGCCGCTACTGAGCGCTGTAAAATTAAACGCAGCCCTTTTCATGCCTTTGTAAGTTTTGATACTACAACACTCGCAGGACTCGCCTTAGGGCAAACAGTATTAGCAAAAGCGTGTATTGCTGCCAATATTGATTTTAATAATAGTGAAGCGCACAGTGCGCTGTATGATACCGAAAGAACTGCCGAGCTATTTTGCTACATAGTGAATAAGTGGAAGAACTTAGGTGGTTGGCCAATAGCAGCTACTGAAGCTGAAATTGATAGTAAACACTGAACTCATTACAAATGAACAATTAATCGCTAACATAAAAAAAGCCGCTTTCGCGGCTTTTTTTGTATCGATAAAATGCTAGTTAACTAGCACAGTACAAGAATTATAACTTGTCTGCATTATCAGTAAGGTAAGAAGCAACACCTTCTGGAGAAGCTGTCATACCTTTATCACCTTTGTTCCAACCAGCAGGACAAACTTCACCGTGATCTTGGTGGAATTGTAAAGCATCAACCATACGTAACATTTCATCAACATCACGACCTAATGGTAAATCATTGATTACTTGGTGACGAACGTTACCTTCTTCATCAATTAAGAATGAACCACGAAATGCTACGCCAGCTTCAGGATGCTCAACATCATATGCTTGACAGATTTCATGTTTAGTATCAGCAACTAAAGTGTATTGAACTGGACCAATACCACCGTCGTTTACTGGCGTGTTACGCCATGCGTTATGTGAAAATTGAGAGTCAATAGAAACACCAATAACTTCTACACCACGGCTTTTGAATTCTTCCATGCGGTGATCGAAAGCTAATAATTCAGAAGGACAAACAAAAGTAAAATCTAGTGGGTAGAAAAATACTACCGCTTTTTTACCTTTAATCGCTTCGCTCAAAGTATAGCTATCTACAATCTCACCACTGCCTAGTACGGCTGCTGCTGTAAAATCTGGTGCTGGACGACCAACTAATACGCTCATTTTATTCTCCATTCTCTTTGTTTATAAAGTCGTAAATTTGCTGTTTTATAACCTTGTTATAAAACAATCCGTGTATCTAAATAATGTTAATTATTCAGCGTTGTTATCTTGTGCTGCTGTTTTCGCTGCGGCTTCTTTTACCAGTGTTTGTAATTCACCTTGTTGAAACATTTCCAAAATAATGTCACAGCCACCAACTAACTCACCGTCAACCCAAAGTTGAGGAAATGTTGGCCAGTCCGCATACTTTGGCAATTCCGCACGAATATCAGGGTTTTGTAAAATATCAACATAAGCAAATTTCTCTTCACAAGAAATTAATGCTTGTGATGCTTGTGATGAAAAACCACAACTAGGTAATTTAGGAGACCCCTTCATATATAGCAATATTGAATTTTCGCTAATTTGTTGTTTAATGCGTTCAATTGTATCCATAGTACCCTCTATTAATTAATACTTATTCTATTCAATTGTCTTGAGTTAACTTACATATGGAGATTAAAGTTAATTTTTCAAGACAAGCGAATAGAATAAATACTACTATCTGTTATAACTTAGTTATTGCTTTTAAAAGATTTTGACTTGATAGTTGTTTCTACAGTCCATATATAATGTTGTAAATTTAACAATACTTGAGTATTTTACTCAAGTATAATGAAAAACACACCCATTAAAAAGAAAAATATAGCAACCAGGAGAGCACGATGGCTATTGAACTACCAGCACTACCTTACGAACAAAATGCACTTGAGCCACATATTTCGGCTGAAACTTTATCATTTCATTATGCTAAGCATCACAACACTTATGTTGTAAAACTTAATGGTTTGATCGGTGGCACTGAATTTGAAAACAAAAGCCTTGAAGATATTGTAAAAACTTCATCTGCGGGAATTTTCAATAATGCTGCACAGATTTGGAATCACACTTTTTATTGGCACAGCTTAAGCCCAAATGGTGGCGGCGAGCCAACAGGTGACTTATTAGCGGCAATCAATGCTAGCTTTGGCTCTTTTAGTGAGTTTAAAGCGAAGTTTACTGATAGTGCTATTAATAACTTTGGCTCTAGTTGGACTTGGTTGGTAAAAAATGCCGACGGAAGTTTAGCTATTGTGAATACTTCAAATGCGGCAACACCTTTAACAGATGAAGGCGTGACGCCACTTATTACGGTTGATTTGTGGGAACATGCTTACTATATCGATTATAGAAATGTTAGACCAGACTACATGAATGCATTCTGGGCACTAGCAAACTGGGATTTTGCCCAAGCAAACTTTTAGCATTAACTTGCTTTAAAGATAACCAATCAAATATAAATGATCTAATAGCGTAATCCTTAGCTGTTAGGTCATTTTTTTTGTCCTGAATAAAGTAAATCAACCGTTTCACTAATAATAAATTTAATGGAAAAAGCTAATTACTTACCCCTGCTAGTTTTACTCTAAAAGCTTGTTAGTGGTAATTATTCACGAAAACTCACTTATTATTAGGTATTCTACAAATATACTGCATGATTATGCAGTTTCGAATACTTTATAAATACACCAAACTTATTCATTAGTTTTTCTAATGCGAAAAGATATTTTTTTTAGTTTGTCGGGGTGAAATAAAATCACTAAACTGGCTTTGTTTTCTGAGTTAGCGCAATGATGCTTTTCTTCTACTCCCAAGGAGATATCATTAACCAGATTACTTTGAAACGATAGCTTACTATCTTTTCTCTCTGACATGTTTCTTGGAATTTAACTTCCTTCTATCAACTTGATACTAAAGTTGGCCCACAACAAGTTTTGTGGGCTTTTTTTTGCTTAAAATTTAGTTAATTTGAACTGAATAGCAATAAACACTCAAGCGTTATACCATTCCCTCTAAGAAAGTGATCGCTTAGCGAGGATTTAAAGGTTTAGCGGCAAGGCATTGATTGCAGAGAATAGTTATTCTATTTTTAAAATCAATAACGTAGCATATAAG
>CAJXPG010000150.1 GCA_913057925.1 uncultured Colwellia sp.
ATAAAAACCACCATAAAATGACCGCTGCGCTTTTTGTTTTATACGATGCGCTATTAATTAGCTTAGGGGTGCTAGGCGGAAGTATTTTACTTTCGAGCAACGACATATTGTTTAATTTGCTTACTTGGGGCGGTATTGCGTTTCTTACTGGTTACGGTTTATTGTCGCTAAGATCAGCCTTTAAAAATTCGGCTAATGAAGAAAACACCGTGTTAAAGAAAAAGTCAGCAAAAATTATTTTACTAACAACTTTAGCGGTAACATTTCTAAACCCACACGCATATATTGATACCGTAATGGTTATTGGCAGCGTTGGCGGACAATACTCAGGGGAGGCAAAAGTCTACTTCTTAATTGGCGCGGTTTTAGGATCTTTTGTCTGGTTTAGCTGCTTAGCATTAGGCGCTGCAAAACTATCTACGCAATTAAGTAAGCCAAAGGTGAAAAAAACCATCGACGTACTTATTGCTTTAGTCATGTGGATAGTTGCATGGTCACTGTTTAATTCATGGATGGCTAGTCAAAGTTTGTCGTAATAAACTTGAAAAAGTAAAGAAATGCTAAACGCGCTTATGGCATAATCTAGGGATATAAAAACAGGTACTTATATCCCTAGAATTAAGCTAGCAAGATGCTAGTCATAACATAAGAGTTTTAGCACTTCATGACGACTGCCACCAAAGATTTATCATCCCACACCCCTATGATGCGTCAGTACTTAACTATTAAGGCTGAATTCCCCCATATTTTGATTTTTTATCGCATGGGTGACTTTTATGAATTATTTTTTGATGATGCTAAAAAAGCAGCCGATTTATTAGATATTTCACTGACCGCCCGTGGTAAAACCGGTGGCAACGCTATTCCTATGGCAGGTGTTCCTTATCATGCTGTTGAAAACTATTTGGCCAAGCTTGTTGCCTTAGGTGAGTCGGTAGCAATATGTGAACAAGTAGGCGACCCAGCAACAAGTAAAGGTCCGGTAGAGCGTAAAGTTGTCCGAGTAATCACCCCTGGTACGGTCAGTGATGAAGCGCTTCTTACCGACAGACAAGATAATTTAATTGTCGCGATTGTCGATAACCAATCATCACAAGCCAAACTTAAAAGCAGTTCAGCTCCTGCTTTTGGTTTAGCGTATTTAGATATGGCTAGCGGCCGCTTTGTATTAACTGAGCCGCAAACCAATGAGCAATTACAAGCAGAGTTACAACGCTTATCTCCTGCTGAGCTTTTATACAGCGAGTCTTTACAAGACTTTAGCTTAATAGAGCAAAGGAAAGGTTTACGTAGACGCCCAGAATGGGAATTTGATTTAGAAACAGCCACTAAGCTACTTAACAATCAATTTAACACTAAAGAGCTTGCTGGCTTTGGTGTTGCAGATAAACCCTTAGGTCTTGCCGCAGCAGGTTGTCTTTTCCAGTATGTAAAAGATACCCAACGTACAGCCTTGCCACACATTCGCTCAATCATTTGTGAATCGGCAAATACTGGCGTAGTGCTTGATGCAGCAACAAGGCGCAATTTAGAGCTTACGCAAAACTTGCAAGGCGGTTTTGATAACACCCTAGCAAGTATTTTAGATAAATCATCAACACCTATGGGCTCTCGCTTGCTTAAGCGTTGGTTACATTTCCCTTTACGTGATTTAACCACATTAAATAATCGACAAAAAACAGTCAGTGATGTAATCGAATTAGATCTAATCGGTGCAATTCAACCGCTATTGAAAGGCTTAGGTGATATTGAACGTATTGTTTCTCGAATAGCACTAAGATCGGCACGGCCTCGAGATTTCGCGCGTTTACGTCACGCTCTACAGCAATTGCCTGAATTACAAGATGAGTTATGCGTATCTACGCCTAGTTACTTACATACACTTGCTAAACAAAGCCAGCCAATGCCAGAGTTACAATCACTACTTGAAGGGGCTATTGTAGAAAACCCACCTGTTTTGATCCGCGATGGCGGCGTAATAGCACCAGGTTATAACAGCGAATTAGATGTATTACGGGATTTAAGTGATGGTGCGACAGAATTTTTAGCGCAACTTGAGCAAAGAGAAAAAGATCGTACCGGTATTCATTCGCTGAAAGTGGGTTACAACAAGGTACATGGCTTCTTCATTGAAATGAGCCGTACCGCTGCAGTAGATGTGCCCGATGATTATATTCGTCGACAAACATTGAAAAATAATGAGCGCTTTATCACAGAAGAGTTAAAACAGCATGAGCAAAAAGTATTAAGTGCCCAAAGCCAATTTTTAGCCCTTGAAAAATCTCTTTATCAAGAATTATTCGATCACGTTTTACCTGAATTAGCGCAACTGCAACAGCTAAGCCAAGCCATTGCTGAATTAGATGTACTAACCAACTTTGCTGAGCGCGCTCTAACATTAAATTATGTAAAACCAAGCTTAACAACAGAGCCAGGTATAAGCATTGATGCCGGTCGACACGTTGTGGTTGAGCAAATGACCAAGGATGCATTCATAGCAAACCCTGTTTTATTAACTGAACAACGCAAAATGTTAATCATTACCGGACCGAACATGGGCGGTAAGTCCACCTACATGCGTCAAACGGCATTGATTGTTTTACTAGCCCATATTGGCTGTTTTGTACCTGCAGATAGCGCAACTATCGGTTTAGTAGATCGCATATTTACCCGTATTGGAGCTTCTGATGACTTAGCCAGTGGCCGTTCAACCTTTATGGTAGAAATGACAGAAACCGCCAACATTTTACACAATGCCACCGATAAGAGCTTAGTACTACTTGATGAAATTGGCCGAGGTACCAGCACCTACGATGGTTTATCCCTTGCGTGGGCTTGTGCTGAAATGCTAGCGCTGCAAAGTAAGGCATTTACATTATTTGCTACCCACTATTTTGAGTTAACTTTATTAGCTGAGCAAATAGAAACCCTGGCGAACGTTCACCTAGATGCCATGGAACATGACGATAACATTGTCTTTATGCATGCAGTTCAAGAAGGGGCCGCCAGTAAAAGCTTTGGTTTACAAGTTGCACAACTTGCTGGTGTACCAAAGGCCGTTATAAAACGCGCAAAACAAAGGTTATCAGAATTAGAGCAACAACAAGCACCCACGCTATTAAGTGCTACACCATTAGAGAACAACAGTTTTGAACAGTTGACGCTTTCCCCTGATGAGCACCCTGCATTAACAACCCTTTCCGATACCGACGTGAATGACTTAAGCCCAAGACAAGCGTTAGATTTATTGTTCGCGTTAAAAGAGCAACTTTAAGCTAATAAACCTCAGCTCAGGATTATAAATTGTTCACTAACAATTAAATAAAGACTGTCACCCTAAAGCCTTGAGGGAGACAGTTTTTTTTATCTCACAAACGCCTTATCGATTGCCGACAAGATAGCTGAACAGCTATTTGGCAAGGTAACTAAGCAATAACCTGGCAATGACGAATAAGTAAACAGGGCTATAGAAAGCTCAAACTCTCGCTAAACAACTAAAACTTGGTTTTAGAAACGAAAAAGGCCTCAGCAGTATTAGTGCTGAGGCCTTATCTTTATATGGTGCCCCGACCCGGATTTGAACCAGGGACACGAGGATTTTCAATCCTCTGCTCTACCAACTGAG
This sequence comes from uncultured Colwellia sp., assembly GCA_913057925.1. Taxonomy (GTDB): domain Bacteria; phylum Pseudomonadota; class Gammaproteobacteria; order Enterobacterales; family Alteromonadaceae; genus Colwellia. Next base: position 3,626 of record CAJXPG010000150.1, read on the forward strand.
CTATCGGGGCATCTTGTCATTAACTAGGCTTTATTTGCTGCCTCGTTAAGACGGGGCGTATTAAACTGTTTTTCTGTTATCCCGTCAACTGTTTTTCACTAACTTTTTTATAAAAAAGGTTTGATTGCTGTTTTTTGCAGCACAAATGTTTGTGCTGCAGATTTTCTAAGCGCTATTGAGTTATAAAGTAATCAAACAAAGCGATTAAAAACAGCTAGCAAGGGTTACTTACTTGGCGGTACATAACCTTCAATTTCAGGTTCTTTACCTTCAAATAAATAGGCAACCATGGCTGCTTCTAAAAATGCACGATCATCGGCATTCATCATGTTCATCTTTTTTTCATTAATTAACATGGTTTGTTTCTTCTGCCAAATACCCCAAGCTTCTTTGGAGATGTTATCAAAAATACGTTTACCTACTTCACCTGGGTAAAGTTGAAAGCCTAAACCTTCGGCGTCTTTTTTTAAGTTTTGACAAAATACTGTGCGACTCATAATAGTCTCTCTATTCTCTATATCGTTAGTTGTTAACTCAGCAAGTCGTTATTTGCTAAGTAAGGTAATTAGTTTTTGTGTCGAAGCTGCTAAGCCAACACTTGATGCTTGCTCTAAATCATACCACTTTTGCTGATCAGGTTCGTTTATTTCTGTTATTGCTATTTGCTGACAGTCAACAACAATGGGTGTGATATCCAAATGAAAGTGGCTAAAAGTATGCCTAAACTCTGTCATTTTTTGTGATGATAGTGCCTTTAATGATAGTTTTTCCAATAGTGCATCAAGTTGTTCAAGGTCGCTTATTTCATGGAAACACCATAAGCCGCCCCATATGCCACTTGGAGGACGTTTCTCCATTAACACTTGCTGAGAATTGTCTTTAGATAGCCGAGGAATAACCATTATGGTGGCTTTTTCAGGTATTTTTTTCTTTGGCTTTTTCTGTGGGTAGTTTGCTTGTTGTTCACTGGCTTTTGCTAAACAGCTTTGCTCAATAGGACATAGATCACAGGTTGGTTTACTTCGGGTACAGACAGTAGCGCCTAAATCCATCATGGCTTGGTTAAAGCTGTCTGTTTCAACGGCGGGTGTTAATTGCTCGCTAAGTTGCCACAAGGCTTTATCAAATTTACTTAAACCATTATATCCATCAACTAAGTAACTACGTGCTAGCACTCGTTTTACATTGCCGTCTAAAATGGGGTGGTGTTGTTTTAATGACAAACTTAAGATTGCACCCGCCGTAGAGCGACCAATGCCCGGTAACGCAATAACCTCATCAATGTCTATAGGGAATTCGCCACTGTAGTCACTCGCCATTATTTTTGCCGCCTTGTGCAGGTTACGCGCTCTTGCGTAATAACCAAGGCCAGTCCAGTGATGCAATACCACATCTTCATCAGCATTTGCTAAATCAGTGATTGTAGGAAAAGAGGCCATAAAGCGCTGGTAGTAGGGAATTACGGTAGCAACTTGAGTTTGTTGCAACATGATTTCAGAAATCCACACTCTATATGGGGTTTTATTTTGTTGCCAAGGTAAATGCTTTCTACCTTGTTGGTGATACCAGCTTACAACTTGTTGGCCAAATTTAATTGCTGAATCAGATGATATTGTTGTTTCATTTTTCATAGCGCGCAGTGTAACTAAATAATCTAGTCAGCTCAATCAAGCAAATTCGCATCTTGTTAAACTAGGGTATATAATATCGCCTTTAAAAATTCGCATTGTCATTAATCTGTGCGACTTAAGAAAATATAAGGCATAAAAAATGAAAGTAACCGCAAAAAACCGTAGTCGCCGTATCCGTAAAAAATTACGTGTAGATGAGTTTCAAGAGTTTGGCTTTGATGTTGCTTGGCAGCTAAAAGACGGTATTACCGGTGAAGAGCTTGATGCTTTTATTAATAAATTTTTTGCAGAGTGCATTCAGCCAAATGAATTAGGTTTTGGTGGTGAAGGTGATACTTTATGGCATGGCTTAATTTGTACGCAAAAATTAGGCTCGTGTACTGAAGAACACCGCGCAGCTGTTGATAAGTGGCTAACAGATAATGGTGCAACCTCAGTGGCAGTAAGCGAGTTGTACGATGTGTGGTGGGCTGAATAACTTTTGAGTGTTTTAAAGCACTTTCTACTGCGTTAAATAAACTTGAAATATGAGAACTATTCCGAAGCTTATTCGCCTTGTATAAAGGAGCTTTAAATTCATTCAAAAGGGCTATGGCAAAGTGACTACTATTTTTACCATCACTTATAAGACATAAGCTCAGTTAAAAATAGCTCGACGGCTTTGCCTAAAGCGCATTGATTTTGCGTAATTCGCATGAAAATTTATGCGCCATAATTGAAAGCCATTTATTTAGAATAAAGAGCTATATTGCAATTATAATATTGTTATTAGAAAGATTAGATAAGATAGAAAAATGACTGAAAAAATACATAAAACCATAGAGCAAGCCGAGCAAGAAGGTAAGTACATTAGAAAAGTACGTAGCTTTGTTAAACGCGAAGGCCGTTTAACTAAAAATCAAGAGCGTGCTATTGATAATCATTGGCAAGAAATGGGGTTAAACCATAGTGATGGTTTAATTGACTCGCAAGCATTGTTTGCTAATGACAAGCCAGTGGTTTTAGAGATTGGTTTTGGTATGGGCAAGTCTTTAGTTGAAATGGCTAAGGCTGCACCAGAGCTTAACTTTATTGGTATTGAAGTTCATAAACCTGGTGTTGGCGCTTGTATTTCATCTGCGGTTGAAGCAGAGGTTAGCAACTTAAAAGTATATGAGCATGATGCTATTGAAATCTTAGCTGATTGTATTCCTGACGGTTGTTTAACCACAGTGCAGTTGTTTTTCCCTGATCCATGGCATAAAAAGAAGCATCATAAGCGTCGTATTGTTTCTGCTGAGTTTGTTGAAACCATCAGACAAAAGCTTAAGGTTGATGGCGTTTTTCATATGGCTACTGATTGGGAAAACTATGCAGAGTGTATGTTAGAAGACATGCAGAGTGCAGAGGGTTACAACAACTTATCTGAAACCAATGATTTTGTCCCGCGTCCAGACTCTCGTCCACTAACTAAATTTGAAAACCGAGGCCAACGATTAGGCCACGGTGTTTGGGATTTACAGTTTGCTAAAAAGGCTTAATGCTAAGCTTCGCTTTGGGCTGTAGGTAAATAGTGACGTTCAATGAAAAATAAATGTTGAGCGTTGCGTAAATTCCCTGTTTCGGTTAACCATTGCTGATCAACAATTTCGCGTTGTAAAGCCGCATGCAATATGCGGCTTTTATATTGGGTCCAATAAAATATAGTGGCATCTTGGTGGCAATCACTATTTGGATATTGCTCTGAGCGAGTTTCTGCTAACTCTTCTTTAATACTTGCGATAACTTTTTCTTTTAATTCAGCATCAATTTGCTGCTTAAAGCGGGTGAAGCGTTTTGCTTTAATAAGTTGCCATACTAACCAAAGTAAAGACAACAACGCCAATGTGGCGATAATTTCCATGTGCTTTTCCTATTGAACAAATCACCGTCATGATAACACTTTAAATCAAGCAGAGAAAAGTAATGATAAACCCTCAACACTTGGTTACACTAATGCCAATTTAATTACAGATGGATTGTTATCAATGATCAGAGTTTTTCTATTTCTAAGCGTTTTCTTCCTTAGCGGGTGTACAAATACTACCCAAGCTTACCAGGTAAAAGAAAACTCAATTCAATCTTTATATAAAAAGGTTAACCCTTCTGTTGTTGAGTTACATGTGCAATCATTGGCTGCTCCTCAAGTTGGGCAGGTCGCTTATAAAGCTCAAACAGCCAACTCTTTAGGCTCAGGCGCTTTAGTCAGTAGTGAAGGTCGCATATTAACCGCTGCTCACGTTGTTGATAAAGCAACCGCCATTGAAGTGGAGTATGCTGATGGTACCAAAACTACCGGTCATGTTGTTTGGGTTGAACCGCTGATTGATTTAGCCATGATACAGGCTGGTGAAGTACCAAGTTCAGCCAAACCATTGAAGTTGGCTAAACCAAAAGATTACCAAATTGGTGAGCAAGTTGTTGTTATTGGTGCGCCATTTGGTGTTAGTCACAGTTTATCTGTTGGCTATTTAAGTGGCATTCGTGATAGTAACGCCATACCAGGTAGAAAGTTAGTACCACGCTTATTACAAACCGATGCTTCAATTAACCAAGGTAACTCTGGCGGACCGATGTTTAACCTTGATGGTGAAATTATTGGTATTGTTAGTCACATCTTGTCAAAAAGTGGTGGTAGCAACGGTTTAGGCTTTGTTATCTCAGTTGATACAGTGCAACATATTATCGATAGTGACCCAGGTACATTCTCTGGCTTTATCCCTTTGCTACTTAATGAGAAGCAATCTTATGCGATTAACAACACTGCAGGACATGGCATGTTAATTCAGCATGTAATTCCTGGTACTTTAGCGGATAAGCTTGGTTTTAAAGGCGGCAACTTAAGTGTTGTTATTGGTAGTAACCCAATTTTACTTGGTGGTGATATTTTACTAGAAGTTGCCGGTAGAGCGATTACCGATCTAGCGTCAGCGGTTCAAATTAAAAAACGCCTAACAGCTTTTGAAAAGGGTGACCGCGTTACTTTCAAATTTTTACGTAATGGGCAAATAAAAGAAACCTATTGGGTTGTTGAATAGTTACGCTAAAAGCGAGTTGTTTTCTTCTGTAAGTAAAGTAAAGTAAACGGTAGGTGGTTAATCTGCCGTCTTTTTTTAGCAAATTTAAGCAGGAAAAAGCATTTATTGATGGAGTTATGTTAATGACTCTTTATAATGGTTGCTAATATTGTCCGGAAGCATTGTATGAATATAGTATATAAAACAAGAACGCAGCTAGTTGTTGAAACGCTTAGAGAGAAGATTCTTAGTGGTGAATTTAAGGCTGGAGAGTCACTTCGTCAGGCGGCGTTAGCGACCGAACTAAATGTCAGTAGAATACCTGTTCGAGAAGCGCTATTGCAACTTGAAGGCGAAGGTTTGGTTGTGTTTGAACCTCATAAAGGGGCAACGGTAACTGAGCTTAACGCAAAACATGTTGATGAGCTTTTTGAATTACGCGCAATGCTAGAATGCAATTTACTTGCGGCATCATTACCGCGACTTACTGAAGAGAAGTTAGCTGAAGCAAGTGCTATTCTTGCCAAACTTGATAAAGCCCTTGGTACTGAAAATGCAGCAAATACTTGGAGTGAGCTTAACTCTAATTACCATAACTGTTTATATTCAGCTGCAAATCGTCCTCAAACTCAAGATTTAGTTAACACGCTAAATAAAAATGCCGATAGATATATTCGTATGCATTTACTTTGGGCTGGTGGTATTTCCAAAGCAGGACCAGAGCATAATCAGTTATTAGCATTTTGTAAGACTGGCGATGTAGATGAGGCTGTTGCCGTTTTAAAACACCACATTTTGAGTTCTAGAGATGAAATAAAAGCCTTCTTAGAACAACGAGAAGCCGCAAATAACTAAAAGCTTAAAATGTAATACCTATATTTGCTTACTTATGTTGTAAAAGTAAGCAAATATTGACTTTTCCCCATCATCTCTATAGTATTCCCGCCGCTCAAAATCACAGAAAACTCGCTTACTTTTGTCTATGCTTAGTAAATCATAAAGCTGTTTATTAGTACGCTCGACAATTTGCATTCGTAAACTAATTGACTAAAAAGTTATTAGTTTCGATAAACTCAATGAGATAAAAATGTTTGAATTACACGCTAGTAAAGTGTCTAACTTGAAAAATGATGTGTTATCAGGTCTTACTGTTGCGTTAGCACTAGTACCTGAAGCTGTTGCTTTTGCTTTTGTAGCCGGAGTAGAGCCATTAGTTGGTTTATATGCCGCCTTTATGGTGGGATTAATCACCGCTATTTTTGGTGGTCGTCCAGGAATGATTTCTGGTGCAACAGGTGCTATGGCAGTAGTAATGGTGAGTTTAGTGGCCATTCACGGGGTTGAGTATCTATTTGCGACTGTGGTGCTTACCGGTATATTGCAAATATTAGCCGGGGTATTCAAATTAGGTAAATTTATTCGTCTTGTGCCACATCCGGTGATGCTAGGTTTTGTTAACGGTTTAGCCATTGTTATTTTCCTTGCGCAATTAGGGCAGTTTAAAGAGCCCAATGCCGCAGGTGAGTTAGTATGGATGCAAGATACAGCACTTTATACTATGGCGGGTTTGATCATCTTAACCATGGCAATTATTCATTTCTTTCCTAAATTAACGAAAGCGGTGCCTTCTACCTTAGTGGCTATTGTCAGTGTTTCATTACTCGTTTTTGCTATTGGTATGGATACTAAATTAGTTGGTGATGTAGCCTCTATTGCTGGTGGTTTACCAACGTTTGCTATACCGCAAGTTCCATTCTCTTTAGAAACCTTTAAAATTATCCTTCCTTTTGCCTTAGTACTTGCGGCTATTGGTCTAATTGAATCTTTATTAACACTTACCTTAATTGATGAGCTTACAGGTACGCGTGGACGTAGTAACAAAGAGTGTATTGCTCAAGGTGCGGCTAATACAGCGACAGGTTTCTTCGGCGGAATGGGTGGTTGTGCGATGATTGGTCAGTCGATGATCAATGTTAATTCAGGTGGCCGTGGTCGTGCTTCAGGCGTTACAGCAGCACTTGCATTATTAGCTTTCATTTTATTTACTTCTGAGTGGATTGAACAAATTCCATTAGCGGCATTAGTTGGCGTAATGTTTATTGTTGTTATTGGTACCTTTGAATGGTCAAGCTTGCGCATTCTAAGCAAAGTACCTAAAGCTGATGCGTTTGTTATTGTTTTAGTGTCAGGGGTAACGGTTGCAACTGACTTAGCGGTTGCTGTTATTGTTGGTGTTATTGTTTCTGCTCTCGTGTTTGCTTGGGAGCATGCCAAGCATATTGCCGTGACACGCTATACCAATGAATCTGGCTCAACAGTATATGAAGTTAATGGTCCAATCTTCTTTGGTTCTATTGCAAACTTCCTTGAGCAATTCACACCAGAAGATGATAGTGATGATGTCATTGTTGAGTTTAAAAATGCGCGTGTTGCCGATCACTCTGCAATTGAAGCCATCGATACACTTGCTGAACGTTATATGTCACGTAATAAAACCATGCACTTAAAACACTTGAACCAAGAGTGTAAACAGTTGCTAGAAAAAGCCGATAAGTTAGTTGAGCTTAATTTAATTGAAGATCCTGATTATCATATTGCGACTGATAAATTAGCCTAATTAATTCAAACAATAATCGCGGTAAATTACTGCTATTACAGAGTTTGTTCTTTATTTAAGCTATCTATTTTACTAATGCTGTCTCTTATACACATCTGACGCTGCCGACGATCTACTCTGTGTAG
>CAJXPG010000151.1 GCA_913057925.1 uncultured Colwellia sp.
ATCGTCGGCAGCGTCAGATGTGTATAAGAGACAGGGATAGGTTCAGCTTAGCAAGGTTTAACTTTGCAAGGTTTAGCTTAGACAATTCTATTTCCTCAACAGTGTCGTATCTTTTCTATATCGCCCACTAGATAAAAAGTATTAATTAAAGGGACAAGGAGCACTAAAGGTCATTGCTTGCTCGGTACTTGGGTGGAATAAAGTTAACTTTAACGCATGCAACTGTAATCGACAACTCATGGCTCGCGCTTCGGGATGAGCATAAAGTTTATCACCTAATATCGGGTGTCCGAGCGCTAGCATATGTACTCTAAGTTGATGAGAGCGACCAGTTACCGGTGTTAACTCTAGCAGGGTACTTTCAGTCCCATTGTCTTCATTCGCGTTACTGGTTGAGCTTAACACACGATAATGGGTTAATGATGGCTTGCCATTTTCATGGTCTACTTTTTGTTTCGGCCTATTGGGCCAATCACAAATTAGTGGTAAATCGACACTTCCTTCTGATTGCTTAACACTACCAAAGACCCGGGCAAGGTAACTTTTTTGTGTTTTTCTTTGTTCAAACTGACGGCTAATTGCAACATGTGCGGGTTTGTTTAGCGCCATAATCATTAAGCCAGAAGTCGCCATGTCAAGTCGATGGACTATGGTTGCAGATGGTAAAACTCTTTGTACTCTATTTTGCAAGCAGTCTTGGTGTTCGGCTAGGCGACCAGGAACACTCAAAATACCACTGGGCTTATTTAATACGACAAGATCATTATCTTGGTAAATAATTTCAAGGTAAGGTGTCATTGGCGGAAGGTAAATAAAATCAGGATTAGCAGCCATGGTATTCTCATTGAATGGTGAAGTTGGCAAAAAAAAGGCTAAGCGATAATAGCGCTTAGCCTTCAGGTAGTCAGTACTTAGTGAGTAACCACTATCATACGAATAGCTTCAAAGGTTAATTGTGCCTTATCAATATAATGACTTAGCTCTTCTTGCTGCTGACTGATGAAATCTATTTCTTCTTGTCGAACACTCGGATTAATCGCTTTCAAGGCAGTCAACCTTTCTTGCTCTGCTGAAAGTTTGCGTTGCATAGCCGTTAACGATTTTTCTTGGATAGTCGCAATATGCTTCTCACCATGTGCTTCAGCTTTAGTCACCAGTGGACCAATTTGTGATTTTAAGGCTTTAATCAGTTGTAATGCCATTTGCTTTTTAACAGGAGAAAGCTGTTTATCCAATACTTTCTCGCTAACCTTGTCAGCGAGGTTATTACCATTTTTATCAACCAGTATTCTAATTGGTGTTGTCGGCAAATATCGACCAAGTTGCAAATGCGCGGGCGCGGTAGCTTCTACTGTGAATAAGCACTCTAAAAAGAAGGTGCCTACAGGCAAGCCTTCATTTTTTAATAATCCGATGCTGGCATTACCAATTTCATCGCTCAGCACTAAGTCCATGACACCACGAACCATAGGATGATCCCATGTGAGTAGCTGATAGTTCTCATTGACTAAAGCGGTATTTCTGTCGAAAGTCACCGTAGTACCGTCTTCAGGTAAGCACGGAAAGTTGCTATTGAGCATATGCTCACTTTGATTTAACGCGATTGCATTATCAGCTTTATCATCTTGTTGAACACCAAACACGTCGAGTGCTTGAAACATGAATTGTGGTAAAGCAATATCGCTATCTGCCTGCTCAATTTTCTCAACTAAGGCTAAAGCACGGCCTTGTCCTGAAGAGTTAAGTTCTAATAACTTGTCTCGGCCAGACTCTAATTCTGCTTTAATCGCTAAATGTTTTTGCCAACTATCGCTGATGAGTGCTTCAGCTTCTGGTGATGATTGTTGAGAAGTTAATGCTAATGATAATAACTGCTCGCCAAAGCTCTCAAAAACTACTCGGCCAGTAATACAGGTTTGCTCAAATGCTTGCATACCTTGTTGATACCAATCAAAAAGCAATTGCTGCGCTGAGTCAGCAAAAAATGGCGCATGAATACGAATAACGTCCGTTTGACCTATGCGATCAAGTCGACCAATACGTTGCTCAAGTAAGTCAGGATTACTTGGTAAATCGAAAAGTACTAGATGGTGAGCAAACTGGAAGTTACGACCTTCACTGCCTATTTCAGAGCAAAGCAGTAGTTGGGCACTATCTTCGTCTTGAGCGAAATATGCCGCGGCTTTATCACGTTCAAATATTGACAAACCTTCATGAAATACAGCGCTACGTATGCCTTCTTTAATACGAAGGGCTGCCTCTAAATCAATGGCTGTTTGCGCATGAGCACAAATAACCAGTACTTTTTCTTTTTTAAGTGATGTTAGTAGTTCAATTAAGTAGTCAACTCTGGGATCAAAGTCTGTCCAGATTTCACTCTTGTGCTCTAAACCGTGCAATATTTCTGGGGTGAAAATGAGCTTTGCTTGCTTCGATTTAGCCAGTGCCTCAGGACAGTCACTGAGCATAAACTCGTTAATGTCATCTTGATATTGTTCAGGCATAGGTAAGCTTGCAGGTAAAACTTGGCGAGCAGGAAAGCCTTTGATGGTGTTGCGCGAGTTTCTAAATAAGATACGGCCGGTGCCGTGTCTATCGAGTAATTGTTTCAATAAGTTTTGACGAACACTCGTTGTAAGCGAGTCATCTTGCTGATTTAACTCCGTTAACTGATTACTAATGTCGGTTTCTTTTAATAGTTTTGTTAACGTCGCTTCTTGCTCTTGAGAAAGTGTATCACCTTCTACTAAAGCATTTGCCGCGTCAGCAACTTCACTGTAATGCGCTTCTTCTTCAGTAAACTTTTGATAATCATAAAAACGATCAGCATCTAGCAGTCGAAGGCGAGCGAAGTGGCTTTCGTGACCTAATTGATCAGGCGTTGCGGTTAACAGCAATACACCAGGAATCACTTGAGCAAGTTGTTCAATGCATTGGTATTCAAGGCTAGGCTTGTCTTGCTGCCAATTTAAATGGTGTGCTTCATCAACAACCATCATATCCCAATCTTCGCTGATTAATGCGTCATACCATTCTGGATTATCCGTGATAAAGCCTAAATTGACTAACACCAATTGCTCAGAGCTAAATGGGTTGGCTTTTTTACCATCAACGTAATTATCTTGGCTGGTTTCAACGCAGCGTTCGTTATCGAAGATGCTGAATTTAAGATTAAAGCGGCGTAGCATTTCAACAAGCCATTGATGCATTAATGATTCAGGCACTATGATTAAAATGCGTTTAGCACGACCGGTAACCAGTTGTTGGTGAATAATTAAACCCGCTTCAATGGTTTTACCTAAACCAACTTCATCGGCGAGTAAAACTCGTGGCGCAAAACGATTACCTACTTCATCAGCGATATAAAGTTGATGAGGAATCAAGCTAACTCTGCCGCCAGTAAGACCGGTTAAATCTGATTGTTGCTGTTGATATTGATGTTGTAAGCAGTCTTTACGTAAACGAAACCAATCTAAACGGTCAACTTGGCTATTGAGTAGCCTGTCGTGAGGTTTATTAAATTTAATGAAGTGATCTATCATCACTTCTTTTAAGGACACTTCTTCATTAGTATCTTGGCGGACACCTTGATAAGTGATAATGCCATGAGCTTCGCTGTGGTCGCTCACTTTTAGTAGCCAACCTTCATGACTTGGAATTAAATCACCCTGATTAAAAACAACACGTGTTAAGGGCGCATTATCTTTAGCATATTGACGTGATTCACCGGTGGCGGTAAAAACGATATTGACAAAGCGGTGTTCAACCCCTGTTACGGTACCCAATCCTTGATCTGATTCACTGTCACTGATCCAACGCTGACCAACCTGAAATGGCATAAACTTACTTCTCCAACGATTGCTTAGCGTTAATTTATTCTGAATGAGAACAAGCTAAGCATAAAAAACTAGGGGTAAAAAAAGGGCGCTATATTACTCTTAATCATAGACGGAATCATTAAAAAAATTTGCTTGCTTCGGGATAATTTAGATATTACTGTGAACAAGCTATACTTTTAATACCAAATGCTAAAAATGAGCTTGGTATTGTATCGCTTTTTTATATTTGTTTTGTCAGCTAATCACGGAGATTGCCCATGACTGAAGAGAATATGAATAACGAGAGTTTACACAGTAAAAACAACAACACTTCTGCGCTTACCCCTACATCTGAACAACAAAGCATTTTTGTTTTAGATACCAATATTTTGCTACATGAACCCTTCGCCTTTCTGTCTTTTAAAGAGCATGATGTCGTTGTTCCTATGACGGTGCTAGAGGAGCTAGATTCAATTAAAGATAGACGAAAGGATGTCAGTCGTGATGCCAGAGTTGCCATACGAGCGCTTGAGGATACTTTACGAGACGCTAGCCCAGAAGAAGTACTTGCCGGCGTTAAGTTGCCGCAAAATGATGAACAACACCCTAGTGGTTGCCTTGCCATAATCAATGACTACGCATTAGAGCAAACAGCCAATACGCTATCTTTTAATGAAAATGATAACCGAATCATCAACGCGGCTTTGCATATTCAAAAGAAAAATCCAAATAAGAAAATTGTTTTGGTAACCAAAGATATTAACATGCGCTTGAAAGCAAAAGGAGCGGGTTTAGCGCACGTTGAAGATTATCGAACTGACCAATTAATTGATGATATTCAATTTCTTACCAAAGGTTATCACAAGTTTGATGGCGATTTTTGGCAACAAGTCTCTGCTGTTGATAGTGAAACAGAAGGGCGTAATACCACGCATTATGTTTCTCGTGAAATGGTGCCGTTAACTTATATTAATGAGTACTTGCTTGATGAGAGCGATAGTTTTGCCGGTAAGGTTACCGGCTGGGATGATGATAAACTGTCTATTTTAGACTTAGGCAGAGAACGTCTATTAGCAAAAAGCGCCTGGGGAATACACCCAAAAAACATCTATCAGGGCATGGCAATGGATGCATTACTTGATCCTAATATCGAATTGGTCATCCTTACTGGTCCTGCAGGTTGTGGTAAAACCTTACTTGCGCTAGCTACCGCGTTAGAGCAAGTTATTGAACGCGGTTTATATGACAAAATTATTGTCACTCGTAGCACACCCGAAATTGCAGAGTCTATCGGTTTCTTGCCCGGTACCGAAGAAGAGAAAATGGCACCATGGTTAGCGGCAATTACAGATTCCTTAGAAGTTTTACATCAACAAGATGAAAGCATGCATGGCAGTTTAAATTACATTATGGATAAAGCGAATATTCAATTTAAGTCTGTTAACTTTATGCGAGGCCGTAGCATTCAAAATGCTTTAGTACTTCTGGATGAGTGTCAAAATTTAACGGCTGCGCAGCTAAAGACAATCATTACTCGTTGTGGTGAAGGTACTAAATTAGTTTGTTCGGGCAACCTTGCGCAAATTGATAGTAATTATTTAACGGCTGTTACTTCCGGGTTAACCTATATTGTTGAGCGCTTTAAGGATTTTCCCGGCTCTGCAACTATAAATTTAAATGGTGTAGTGCGCAGTCGATTGGCTTCTTTTGCAGAGGAAAATTTATAACTATTAGTCACCTTTTAAAAGTAGCTGAAGGAATTTAGCTACTTTTTCTTGTTTAAACTAAGTGACTGCTTTAACTTATGACGTTATCAAGGTAGATAAACAAATAAGTTAAGGCAAATTAGTGTATTACCAAGCAGGCATTAATACAGTGTTTAGGCGTTACAACATTACTGTTGTAGTTGCTTTTATCGTGATTATTTTAATTGCTTTGTCAGTTGCCTCCCTTCGTTACTTCAATCAACTTGCTCAACACAAAGAGCAAAGCTTAGCAGAGCTGAAACAAGAAGCTCAGCAAATAAATATCATGTTAGAGCAAAGCGTTCAGGCTGTAATAGGTATCCAAGAATTTGCCGAGTATGTACTAAAACACCCTAAAGGGCTTAATATTTCTATGCCCTCATTGTCTCAGCAAGGAGATATGTTCTATCTAAATAATCCTTTGCATGATGTTATTAAACAGGGGAAAAGGTTAAGTAGTAACATTACAGGTATTGGTCAAATACGTGAATTTAGTGAATTAAAACGCCAAGAGTTAGCTATGGCCAATGCTTTGACTCCAGCCTTTATTGCCGCGCAAAATATCCTTGATGAAGCTACTTGGTTTTATTACATTTCTTTCAATAATTTTGTCAATATCTACCCATGGGTTGATCGTGAAATATGGCAGTTTACTGAAAAGGCGCTGTCAAGTCCTCATATACAGGCATTGCAGACGCTAACAAAAAAAAATAATCATGTCGTTTGGTCGGCCCCTTATATTGATGCAGCGGGTGGAGGTATGAATGCCTCACTTGGAACAGGTGTTTTTCAGCATGATAAGCGCCTTGGCTCTGTGGTTATTGATATTAATTTGTCTCGTTTGCATGCTAGTCTGAGTGAATTGGAATCAGTGGATCAAGGTCTGGTTTTGTACAATTCAAGTAATGATATTTTACTATCAAAACAATTAGGCAAACAGTCGTTAAGCTACCGAGCTTCTTGGCAAGATCTATTGCCAAAATCATTACAAGGATTGAGTGCAAAGTATTTAGCTACCCTTGAGAATTCAGAGCGCTTAGGTGATTGGTTTGTTGAAAAGCAACCGATTACTATTAACGGCTGGACATTACTTAAATATCAAAAGTATGAAAGCTTTGCAGCACCGCAATATAGCGATTTTATTTTTGTTTTTGCTTTGCTCTTTATCGGTTTATTGGCATTTTTAATGTTAGTAAATACTATGACCAAGCGAACATTTATTAAGCCTACGACAGAATTTATCAGTCATATTGAATATTGTGCCGAAGGAGATCCTGGGAAAATTACGCCCGCTGCTGATTGGTTACATTGGTTTCAAGTGGTTGAAGATATCTTTGCACAAAACCGTAGTTTGTTGTTGCAGCTAAAAGAACAAAATGATGTTTTAGATAGTCGAGTTATTGAAAAAACCAAGGCTTTACAAGAAACCAGTGCCAAGCACCAAAGAGATTATGCATTATTACGATCAGTGATGAATGCCATTCCCGAACTGATCGTTTTCAATGATCCTAAAGGCTTATTGATGGGGTGTAATCAAGCTTTTGAACGGTTAACTAATCACTCTGTTGAGCAGATGCTAGGCTATAAATCTGCAACCTTTATGCCTGTGGCATTAGCAAAAGAAATCAATATTCTAAATAAAACTAATCATGATGTTTTCCCTCAGCAAGCATTAATTCATGCAGGAGACTTCATATACCAAGGCTTTTGTAATCAGTTTACTGATGAGCAGGGCAACATTCTTGGGTCAATCAGTACTTTTCATGATGTAACCGCCGAGCAAGCAACACAGTCTGCGCTTGAAAAAGCAAAAAACCAAGCAGAATATGCTAACAAGGTAAAAATTCAGTTTTTGGCCAATATGAGTCATGAGATAAGAACTCCAATAAATGCCATGCAAGGCATGATGGGACTATTATCTAATACTGCACTAGATACTCGACAGCTACATTATTTAGTCAATGCGCAAGGCGCCTCTGTAACATTGCTTCACCTTGTTGATGAGTTATTAGATTTATCAAAAATAGAAGCTGGCAAGATGATTGTTAGCCAAGATAAAGTGAATTTACCGAGAATAATAGACAAAGCATTGAAGCTTAATCTAAGTAATGTTGACCATACTAAGGTGGAAGTCATTGTTGATATCAGTGCTGACGTACCCAGTAACGTCTTTAGTGATGAAATGCGTTTAGTGCAGGTACTGGCTAACTTGTTTAATAATGCTATCAAGTTTACAGAAGTGGGCAAGATTATACTCACTATCGAAGCATTGTCTTCAGATGATGTGGTAACTCAAGTAAGTTTCAAAGTTTCAGATACCGGTATTGGCATTGCCAGTGATAAACAAAGTCATTTGTTCAAAGCTTTCAGTCAAGCTGATGAATCTATGACGCGCAAGTATGGCGGCTCAGGTTTAGGTTTATCTATTTGTCAGCAGATTATTAAGCTATTAGGTGGTGAAATAAAACTATCAAGCGAACTGGGTGAGGGCAGTGAGTTAAGTTTCGTCCTGCCGATGAAGCGTGTTGTCTTTGATGATGAATCAACCCCTGAAGCTGAATTATCATCAGTAAATGAAGCAGGGCAATTGCCAAATAAAGAGCTAGCCACCAAACTACCTACTGAATTAACTAATCCTGTTATTGAAGGTGTAACGCTTTATATAGTGAATCAGCAGCTTAGCAGTAGTTTTGTTGAAAGCATTCACAAAATGCAGTGGACCTTGTGCGAAATAGCCAACACACAAGAATTACAGCAACACAGTATTGCCCCTAATAGCGTGTTACTTATTAATGAAGCTGACTTTGTTAGTCAGCAAACTAATAAGATTATTGTTGATAACGACCTTCATTTTAGTTTGGTTTGTCTTTGTCAGCCGACCCTTCAACAACTCAATAATAATACGTGTCAGGCACTCGATAAAGTTTCAATCCCATATTTATTGTTAGATATGCCGCTATATCGTTACGCGCTAGATCAGGTGTCACATGCGTTAATAACAAAACCGCAAACGCATAGTTTGGACGATAAGGAGCAGCATTTTGATAAAGCAGCGATTACACAAAAAAGTGCTGTTGTTAAAGTCGCTGAAAGCCAGCATGACAAGCCCTTAAATAGTAATAGCCAAGAAAACTTGCATGGAATTTCTGTACTATTGGTAGAGGATAATTTAGTTAATCAGTTGGTTGCTAAAGAACTATTACTCAATATGAATTGTAAAGTTACCATTGCTGATAATGGGCTACGCGCTTTAGATATGCTAACCGAGCAAGTGTTTGATGTTGTTCTTATGGATATTCAAATGCCAATTATGGACGGGCTTACTGCGGCTAAAAAAATTAGGGCCCAAGGCAAATATCAACAGTTACCAATAATTGCCATGACAGCGCATGCTAGGGAAGAAGATCAGCAACAAAGTCTAGCAGCAGGAATGAATTTACACATGCCTAAGCCGGTAACGGGAAAAATGCTGTTTGATAGCATCAACCAAGTGCTCAAAAAATAAAGCCCTTGGTTAATGAACTACCTTGTTACTTCAGTTATTAACTTAAGTTTTTTGAAAAAAGTTGTTCTAACTTTTTGATGGTTTCATCAATTTCAGTCACATCTGTTGGCGCAATGAAAATGGTATCATCACCGGCAATAGTACCAAGTACCCCATCACTTTTGCTTAAACTATCGAGCAATCTTGCAATCAGTTGCGCCGCACCAGGGCTGGTTTGAATAATAATCATCACGTTATTATGTTCAATCTCAAGTACCAATTGTTTGAGAGGGCTTTGCGCTGTAGGTACGCCTAACTCGGCAGGTAAACAATAGACCATTTCTTGGCGTGCGTTTCGCGTTCTAACGGCGCCATATTTACTTAGCATACGAGAAATTTTTGACTGGCTAATATTGTCAAAGCCACTGGCCTTTAATGCATCAACAATCTCACCTTGAGAGCCAAATTGCTCTTGCTTTAATAAATCTTTAAATGCTTGGACTAATGCTTCTTGTTTTTGAGAACCGCTCATATTACGTAATCAACCTTGTAGTAGACTAAAGTGGCGTTTTTAATCGATGTGAATAACGCTATTATACGTCATCGCAATATCATACAGAAAGTGAATATCTGAGTATAATAATTGTTTTTTAGTTGCTTATACTATATCTTTTGCTCAGCAAAAAATTAACGTATTTACTCAAATTATACTTTAATAACTTATATTACAACAAATAACCCCCACTTAATCTTGGAGAAATCAAATGAAAGTAGCTGTATTAGGCGCCGCAGGCGGTATTGGTCAAGCGTTATCACTATTATTAAAAACTCAATTACCAGCAGGCTCTGAGTTATCTCTATATGATGTTGCTCCTGTTGTTCCAGGTGTTGCTGTCGACTTATCTCATATACCAACGGCTGTTAAAGTTGAAGGTTTTGGTCGTGACGACCTAAGTGCTGCATTAGCAGGTGCTGATATTGTATTAATTCCAGCAGGTATGCCGCGTAAGCCAGGTATGGACCGTGCAGATTTATTCAATGTTAACGCAGGTATCATTAAAGTATTGGCTGAAGGTATTGTTGAGAGTTGTCCTAAAGCATTAGTTGGTATTATCACTAACCCAGTAAACGGCACTGTACCAATTGTTGCTGAAGTATTTAAGAAAGCTGGTACATACGATGCAGCTCGTGTATTTGGTGTAACAACGCTAGATGTTATCCGTAGTGAAGCTTTTGTTGCAGAGCTTAAAGGCTTAAACGTAGCTGATGTTAAAGTTCCAGTTATTGGTGGTCACTCAGGTACTACAATTTTACCATTACTATCACAAGTTGAAGGTGCTACTTTCTCTGATGAAGAAGTTGCGGCTCTTACTCCACGTATTCAAAATGCAGGTACTGAAGTTGTTGAAGCTAAAGCCGGTGGTGGTTCAGCAACATTATCAATGGGTGCTGCTGCTGCACGTTTCTGTATGTCTTTAGTTAAAGGCTTACAAGGTGAAGACGTTGTAGATTACGCTTATGTAGAAGGTAGCGGTGAAGATGCACAATTCTTCGCACAACCAGTACGTTTAGGTGTTAATGGTGTGAGCGAAATCTTATCTTACGGTGAGTTAAGTGCTTTTGAGCAACAAGCAAAAGAAGATATGCTTGCTACATTAAACAAAGACATTAAAGAAGGTGTTGACTTTATGGCTAGCTAAGCAGTCATAAGTTATCAGCGAAAAAAGCCGTTATATCGCAAGATATAACGGCTTTTTTAATGTCTTACATTAAACTTCGGTTGGAATGCTTACAAAGCGAAGTTAAGTATTATTTAGTGGCTGCGGTTAGCTGCAATGTGCGCTAATGAAATAAGTGCCTGTCTCTTATACACATCTGACGCT
>CAJXPG010000152.1 GCA_913057925.1 uncultured Colwellia sp.
TTATAAGCTCGCTAATACAGCTCTGAGTTGGGAAGAAATTTAATCAAATTGGTATAATTTTGTCACTTAAGGATAGACCTATGATCAAAAAAGCAACCTCAATATTGCTAGTCGCCTCCATACTATTTAGCCAAATATCTAACGCATACAATGACCCAAAGAATTACCAAGAAGTAGAGCTTCAATCCCTTGATGAGTTAATGACATTATTTAAAAAGCATAAATATACCAGTAAAGATTGGCAAAATGGCAGCAGAGAGGTACCAAGGCTTACTTTTGAAGGAGTCAGTGAAACATGGAAAACCACCTCAAGTCACATTCCTGTACAACAAAAGAAGCAAGTTTTTTTCCGTTTAATGGCGCCTTTAGTGTTGATGTCCAATGAAAACATTCTTGCTGAGCGTAAAATCGTTAAGTCTGCTGATGCATCGTCTTTGGCATTACTTGCCATTGCTAAAAAGTACCATGTAATAAAAGGCACCTCGGAAAACTTAACCAAAGAACAACGACAACGATTACTTGAAAAAGTCGACATTATGCCCCCATCATTAGCATTAGCTCAGGCTGCTGAAGAAAGTGGTTGGGCAACCTCTCGATTTACCAAAGAAGGTAATGCCTTTTTTGGTCAATGGGATTTTTCAGGCAAAAGTATGGTGCCAAAACAGCAACGTAAAGAGCTGGGAAATTATGGCTTAGCTAGATTTGATAGCCCTTTAGGCTCAGTTGAAGGTTATATGTTCAATATCAACACCACAAGTGCCTATCAAAAACTTCGTAGTTTACGTGCGCAATTACGCCAAGATAATAAAGCAATCACTGGCTTGGAGTTAGCCGGTACATTAGATAAATACTCTGAACGTGGTCAGGCTTATATCGATAGTATTCGCTCTATGATCCGCTATAACAAGCTACAAGATGTTGATGAAGCTTATTTATCAGACACCATATTAATTAAGTTAGTATCGAAAAATTAACTCGAGTTATCGTTAATCCCAGATATCACTGATACACAAAAAGGCCATGCTTAATTAATAAGCATGGCCTTTATTTTTACAGTGGCTAAAAAAACTTAACGATTAACTCGTTGGTAGCTCTTTAGCAGCAGCCAATTCGCCGTCAGCTTGCTTTTTCTTTTTACGAGAAAAAACACCTTTAATATCTTCAATTATCAAATATAAACTTGGTATTAAAACTAACGTTACGATAGTGGCAAATAAAACACCAAAAGATAACGAAACCGCCATAGGGATTACAATTTGTGCCTGAGCACTGGTTTCAAAGAAGATAATGGGTACTAAACCAATAAAGGTAGTGATAGACGTTAACAAGATAGCGCGAAAGCGCTTAGTGCCAGCATGCATTACCGCATCTTTTAACGATTCTCCACGCTTCCTGGCTTTATTGACAAAGTCCACCATCACTAAGGAGTCATTCACCACAACACCGGATGCAGCGGCTATACCAAACATAGATAAAACACTTAAATCTAAGCCCAATATCATATGGCCAAATACTGCACCAATAATACCAAAAGGTATCACGGTCAATATCATCAGTGCTTGTGAGTATGATTTTAACGGGATAGCCAACAGCGAAAAGATAATCATGATAGAAATTAATAAGTCGCGGATTTGCTCTGCCGCGCCATCCATTTCTTCCTGAATACGTCCAGATACTTCACTTTTCACCAATGGGTACTTTCTCAGCAACTGTGGAATAAAGTTATCACGAATATCTTTGGCGACTTTAAATGGCTCGACCTGCTCAGCATCGACACTCGCCCAAACATTAATAGTTCGGTTGCCATTCTCACGACGAATACGTGTAACACCATCAGTCAATTTAATTTCAGCTAATTCTGATAACGGTAATTCTGCACCATTAGGGGCTTGAATCATTACATCGTCAACATGACCAACGCTGCTGCGTTGCTCAAGTGGATAACGCACCATCACTTTAATTTCTTCACTGTCTCGTAAAATGCGCTGTGCTTCTAAGCCATAAAAACTATAACTCACTTGTGAGGCAATATCGGCTAGCGTTAATCCTAGAGAGTAAGCTAGAGGCTTAAGCTCAAACTGCACTTCCTTAGCACTGGTTTGACGAGAGTCATTAACATCACCAACACCTTTTAGGGTGTTTAATTTAGTTTTTAATTCTTTAGAAGCTTCCATTAATTGCATATCGTCGCGACTTTCTAATCTAAAGGCAATATCACCATCATCACGGCCACCACCAAATAAATTATCACTAATCGTTAACGATTTAACGCCTGGATACTGAGGAATAGCTTTACGCCACATGTCAGCAAGCTCAAAAGTATTGATAGGTCTTTCTTTTGGAATAACAAGTTTCACCATAACTTGGCCGTTAGTTCTACTACGTAAATCAACTTGCATATCAGCAATCATTGAGCTGCCGTATTGCTGCTCGATATCCTGATCAACCTTATTAATGACACTTTCAATACTTAATAAAGTATTTAAAGTCGATTTTTCTGAGGCATCAATATTCATTTCAACAGAAATACGCGGGAAGTCATGAGGAATTTTAGGCTGGCCAACATAGCGCACCATACCGCCTCCAAATAAACCTGCACTCAGTAACATCAAACTAATAAAGAACATCAACACCGCATAGCGATACTTAACAAATACCACTAAAGCCGGGCGATAAACGTTTTCGATAAAGTTTTTTAACTTAGTGTCAATCCACAAACGAAGTCTATCCAAAGGGTTTTTCGCATTAAACTTCTTCACTTTCATTTTGACCAAATGCGCCGGCAAAATAAGTTTTGATTCGATTAAAGAGAAAATTAGACATAAAACCACCACGCCGCCAATGGCTTTACCGAAGGCAGAGGAAGGTCCCTCACCAAAGAGGAAAGGTAAAAATACTGCAATGGTGGTTAAGACGCCAAATGTTGCTGGCATAGCTACGCGTTTAACACCACGAATAACATTATCCGTGGTATGCCCATGTTGCTCTATTTCTTCATGGGCACTTTCACCCATGACAATGGCGTCATCAACAACGATACCCAACACCAAAATAAAGGCAAATAAACTAATAACATTGATAGTTACTCCAATAAATTCCATCGGCATAAATAATAAAGTACCAAGGAAACATACCGGCAAGCCCATCATTACCCAAAAGGCTAATCGCACACGTAAGAATAATGCCAGCATTAAGAAAACCAGCACCGCACCACTTTTCATGTTATCAAGCATCATGTTCAAACGACCATTAAGGTAGTAAGTCATGTCAACCCAAGTATCTAACTTAACGCCCGGAGGTAAAACGGCTGACTTTTCCTCAACATACTTATTCATAATGTCGGCAATTTTAGTGATACTTTGATTATCTGAAGCACCAACAAAAATAGTCGTTGAATTTTCACCGTTAAATTTAGAGTATTGTAAGCCTTCTTGGAAACCATCTTTAATAGTGGCAAGTTGTCCTAATTTAACCTTGGTGCCATCTTCTAAGGTAATAACAGGAATTTCTTCAAACTCATGCCCTCGATAGGCTTGGTTTTCTACTCGTAAGTTGATGTAACCATTAACAGCGCGTATTTGTCCTGCTGACATATTTCGTGAGTGACCACGAACCGCATTGGCAACATCTCTAAAAGTTAAATCGTATTCACGTAATTTATCTTTACTGACTTCAATTGAAATCTCGTAGTCTAAACCACTGAATAGGTCTGAAATACTAATACCCGGAAGTTGCTGGATTTCATTATGAATTTTACGGCCAAGTTCTTTTAACTCGCTATTGGTTAAGTCACCATAAAGTGAAATATACATCACTTCTTGACGAAATTTTTCTCGTTCCACTTTGATACGTTCCATTCCCTCTGGGAAGCTAGGAATTGAATCAATCGCAGATTTAACTTCTTCCAATACAACTTGTGGATCATAGTCTAACTCAACTTCAAACCAACCGTTTGAGTAGCCACGATTTGAATAAGTTATCACCCGTTTAAGACCTTGCACTGATTTCAGCGCTTCTTCAATCTTAATGGTTATGCCTTCTTCTACCTCTTGCGGTGCTGCCCCAGGATAAGGCGCAGCATAAGAAATCCAGTTGATTTGAATTTGCGGAAACATTTGTTTGTTTATGGTGAGTGCTGTTAAACCGCCACCAATTAAGATAAATACCATCAGTAAGTTTGCAGCAATACTATTACGAGCAAACCAGGCAATAATGCCCTTATTGGTATCGATATCATGATGAGGTCTATTCAAGTTTTCACTATCATTTTGCTCATTGGTTAAGCCTTGAGAACTCATAATTACTCTCCTGACTCTTTATTGTTTGCCATTTGAGTTTCGCTGCTCTCTGCTTCAGCATCTTTTTCTTCAAGCTGAGTTTCATCACTTGCTAAGGCAAGCTTCATCCCATCAACAGGGTAATCAAGCGCAGAAGTAATTAAGCGATCACCGTTAGCTAAACCATTAGCCACAATAACGTGACTACCTTGTTGACGAACAATATCAATATCAACGTAATGTAACTTTGAATCATTGTCTAAAATAGCAACCTTGCCACTTACCACTAGGTGACGAGGCACTAGCGTCGCTTGCGTGATATTATTACCAATAATTTTTGCATTAACATAGCTACCAAAACGTAGCGGTGAATTACTTGTGCTTTTAGCCGCTTTAAGTTGGTAAGGATCGTTTAATTCTGCAACTAAGTAGCCCATACGGCTTTTGTTATCAACCACACCTTCACTACGTTTAATGGTGGCACTCCATTGAGTCGCCTTACCCGCATAAACGCCCACTAAATTAACTTTGGCATTTACG
Source organism: uncultured Colwellia sp. (assembly GCA_913057925.1). GTDB lineage: Bacteria > Pseudomonadota > Gammaproteobacteria > Enterobacterales > Alteromonadaceae > Colwellia. Next base: position 4,818 of record CAJXPG010000152.1, read on the forward strand.
CCCTTGTTGGCCAAAAACTCAAGCTGATTATCTGCAACAGGTAACCTTACTTCTGCCGTAGCTGTCGCTAAGACATGACCTATATCTTTGCCAACCGTTACAAACGAGCCTAAACCAATGCTACGATTATCAATCATCGCATCATAAGGCGCTCTAATTTCTGTGCGTTCTAAGTTGCGCTCTGCTCGCAATATTGCCGCTTGAGCAGCTTTGACTCGAGCTAGCTCTTGCGCCAATTGTGGCTTACGTAAACTTAGCTCAGTAGGTGATGTATCGGTTATCTGCTTCCACTCACGCTCTGCGACTTTACCTTGAGCAACTTCTTTTTCAAGAGCGGCTCTAGCGGTTGCCATTGAAGCTTGCGCATCGATTAATGCCGCTTGATAATCACTAGGATCGATACGAGCAAGTAATTGATCTTTTTTAACAAAGCCACCGCGAACAAAGGTATCGCTAAGCTCAACAATTTCACCATTAACTTGGGCAATTAATTGCGTTTCATACTTTGGCGTTACCATGCCATGAGAAGCAACTTCCAGTTTCATCGGTGCTACAGAGATATCGCTAACAGAAACGATAGGGGTGTTATCTACTTCAGCTTTTTCTTCTGGCGGTTTTTTCATACTAGATAAACCCGCCATGGCAGCAACGCCTGCTGCTAAGATAACAATTGGAATAATAATTTGTTTTTTAGTGGCCACTTTTAATCCCTTCCTATTTAAAAGTTATATTTTCTTTATTTGCTCTAATAGTTAATTATTGGCAAATTTATCTTAATTTTATCCCGATAGGATAACCAATTATCAATTACAAATATTAACAAAGATGTAACGCCTTATTACAAGAGGTAGAATACTTTAGAGAAACATCATCCTCAATTATACTTACACATTTTAAAACAATAACTTACCAAAAACAAAAAGACGTATTCTTATTTGTGATTTGTGAAGTTTTATAGTAAAAAATGACATTTTCATTGCTAGATAATTTCACTTTCTAGCTATTTTCTGCATTTTCTACAGATATTGACATGCTAACTCGCGAACACTTCCGTTCAAGCTTATTGAAATTATTGGGTATAGCTTAATGAATGCGTTACAATGAAACCACATTCAAAGCAGTAACTTCCACGGTAGACTTCAAATGACAACTCAGGCAACCATAGGCAAATATAATCAACTTAATATTGTCGCTATAACAGATACGGGAGCATATTTAGATGGCGGTGAATTAGGTGAAATATTACTACCTAAACGCTTTTTACCTGAGCAATGTGATGTTGGCCAAAATATTGAAGTTTTCTTATATTTAGATTCAGCAGATAGATTGGTAGCAACAACAGAAAAGCCTCTTGCCCAAGTAGGTGAATTTGTCTCTTTGAAAGTTATTCAAGTCAATAAAATGGGCGCATTTCTTGACTGGGGTTTACCTAAAGATTTATTGGTGCCTTACAACCAGCAGCATACGGCTATGGAAGTAGGTAAATATTATTTGGTTAGAGTTTTTCTTGATCAAAGAACCGACCGCATTGCCGCTTCAAGTAAATTAGATAAATTCATTGATATCTGGCCTGCGGAATACCAAGCAGGCGAAAAGGTAAACTTAATTATTGGCGGTAAGACAGATTTAGGTTTCAAAGCCATTGTGAATGATTTACATTGGGGTCTGCTTTACGATAATGAAATTTTCCAACCGCTACGTATCGGTAAAAAGATCAGTGGTTATATCAAGCAAGTTAGAGAAGATGGTCGTTTAGATCTTATCTTAACCCGTGGTAGTAAAAATAAAGTCAATGACTTTTCAGAGAAGCTACTCGCACACATTGCTGATAATGGTGGTTTAAGCCCTTTACATGATAAGAGCTCACCTGAGTTAATTCAGAGAACGTTAGGGGTGAGTAAAAAAACCTTTAAAGCAACAGTAGGGAATTTACTTAAAAAGGGAAAGATTGCCTTGGTAAAAGAAGGTATAAAGTTAGTCTAACTATGTAAAAGAGTCGTTATTGTGAAAAGCATGTTGTTACTTATTGCGCTATGCGTGTTAAGTATTTTCTCCAGTAAAGTTACTGCTGTTAATGTTACCTATATTAGTCAAACTCGTGATTTAACACCTTATTGGCATAATACCTACGCTGTTGCCAAAGCTGCGGCTAAAGATCTCAACATAACCCTTACCATCATTGAAGGACAAGGACATCACCTCTACCAAGCAGAGGTGATAGAAAAGTTAACGTTAAGTTCTAAAAAGCCTGATTTATTAATATTTCATGCATACAAACAAAACGCTCAAGACTATTTTAAGCTACTTGAGCAAGCTCAAATCCCCTTCGTCACTTACTCTAACTTTAGTAAAAATCCTGCTTTACCAGCACACAAACCAGTTGGCTTACCACAAGAAAATTTTAAATATTGGCTGTCAGAGCACTATGTGGAGAATACCCAAGGGGCTGCATTGCTTGCTAAGAGCCTAATCCAACAATCAAGAGCAACTAAAAGCAGCAACGATGAAATAAAGGTATTGGCGTTAAGTGGAGATCTCATCGCAGAATCTCTAGAGCGCAGTGAGGGTGTTGCCTTACAAATTGAACAAGAAAAAAATACCATATTGATGCAAGACATTGTAGCAAATTGGTATGCCAAAGATGCACAAAGCAAGTTTAAAGCTTTGTATTCTAGGCATGATGGCATAGATGTAGTGTGGGCAAGCTCTGATACTATGGCAATAGGCGCTTTAGCGGGCGCGATAGAATTAGGATTAACACCAAATAAAGATATTTTTATCGGTGGTTTTGATTGGGATAAGGAGGCCATAAACAAAGTTAAAAGTGGCCAGTTGGCTGCATCAGCCGGAGGCCAGTTTTATAATATTGCTTGGCTTTTGGTACAAGTTTACGATCACTTTAATAATCAAGTGCCTTTTTCCTCAAAAACGGCGAAAGTGGCCGATAAATATGCCGTTATCGATCAAGACAACCTTAAAGAATTAGAGCCGCTGACAACTTTAAAATCATTATCAACAATTAACTTCTACTGTTTTACCCAAAGTCATACGCTACAAGGCGAGTACGATTTCTCGGTCAATGCTCTGTTGAAACAGACCAAAAATACTAGCAAAGAAAAGTGTAACTAACCTCAGTTCGGGATAGTAAATAACTCACAAGTGGCTAGTGCTGCTAATCTCTTCGTTAAGCGCACTTCTAACTGCACCTTTATTATCAACCATAAAAAAGGGCTATAACATGGTTATAACCCTTAATTTCAACTCGTTGGTGTCAGTAGCTAGCCTTAACTAAAAACTTCCTCTAATCCCAATACTAAAATTACGACCCGGCAATGGCGCAACTTCTTTTAAGAATGATGAATGTACTCTCGCATGCTCATCTGTAAGGTTTTGTCCTTTCACATACAAGACAAAGTCATCGCCAATACCCGCTAAGTAATAATTAAAGTGAGCATCTAGCATGGTATAGCTGTCTGTGCTGGTTTCTAAATCTGCAACATCATCTTGTTCAAAATAGTGAGTCATGCTGAATTCAGTTTCGAAGCTTTCAACTTGGTAATTAAATATTGCACCAACTCTCATCGGTGGAATTCTAGGTAAATTATCATTACCGTCGGTATTAACAAGGCGAGCACGAATATAGTCGGCGATTAAGCTTGTTTTAAACGCAGAACTTACTTGATAAACAAACTCTGCCTCACCACCATACATTTCCACATCATCTTGCTGATAAACTAGGATAGGTAAACCGGCTTCATCTGCTTCATGCTCTTCACTATGACCATGCTCATGTGCACCATCAAAGAATAACCCGGTATCTTGTTGGTAATAGTAATCATCAACACGGTTATAAAAGGCACTAACGACATAGCCAAAATCACCATTGAATTTTCGCCAAGTCAAATCAACATTAACTGATGTTTCAACATTCGGCGCTTGCTCTGCTAGTTCAACATGAATCTCGTCACCCTCTTGGTGTAGGTCAAACATGGCACCAACTTCAAAAGTATTGGTACCAATATGAGGGCCAAATGAGAATAACTCGCCTGATGAAGGTGCTCTTTGCGAAAATGCTAATGAAAAACCTAAGTTATAACCTTGTTGGTAGTCCCAAACTAAACCTGTTGATAGACTTATTGGTGTAAACGATTGCTCATCAAAATCAATATGTTCGTCATGATCATGGTCCTCATGAGGCTCTTCTTCATGATGCATTTCATCACCATGCTCCTCTTCAAAGCCAACTTCAAATTCATCAGCGGTAATTGAAACATGCTCAACTCTTGCGCCTAGCTGCACTAGCACAGGTCCAAAGTGCTTCTCTTCAAGCCAAGCAGCTGCAATCATTTCAGATTTAGCCGGAGGTGAAAACGCTTCTTCTCCTATCGCTTCAAAATCTGAGGATTTATAATGGACTGTCCAAGCACCTTGCCAGCCATATACATTTTTGTGAAATAAATCGACTCTGGCTTCATTACTTTTATTGCTGAAGGTCGTACCAACTAAGCCACCTTCAATTTCTTGATGTTGATAATCACTGTAAGAAAACTTAGTTGAAACCTTGCTAATAAATTGCTCAGCAAAATTATACTCACCCAACACTTGCCATCTATCTTGCTGCATTTTGGCATAAACACCTGCTTCAGCTTCATGCTCTTCATGTTCTTCATGTTCTTCACCATGGTCATGACCTGGAATACCATACTCTCTATCCATAAAACCGTATGAAAAACCAATAAAGCCATTGTTCAGCAAGTAACTTGAACCAAAGGTTGCACCACTGGCGGTCACTGCACTGTTTTCTAGACGTTCACTACCATGTTCTTCGTGCTCTTTATGCTCTTCTTCATGTTCGTCGTGTTCTTCTTCATGAACATCTGCTTCGCCAGCAATTTTATAGTCTTTTGAATCACGGTAAAAAGCATCAAAATGCACAGCAATATTCTCAGTACCTGTTTGTACGTTAATAGAGGCCTGCTGCTCGTTGGAGACATCGTTATACTGTAACAAGTAATCTACTTGATTTTCACTACTGGTAGGCACGCGATCATCAACAACGTTTACCACGCCGCCAATCGCTCCGCTGCCGTAAAATAAAGTCGCTGGGCCACGTAATACTTCAATTTGTGTCGCTGTACTTGTTTCTGTTGATACCGCATGATCAGGGCCAACGCGAGATGCATCACCGACATCTAAACCATTTTGGGTAATTAATACCCTTGGTCCATCTAAACCTCGAATAATTGGCGTGCTAGCTACGGGTCCATAATAGCTTGAGTGAACGCCAACCTCATTTTTAAGTGTTTCACCTAATGTTGACGATTGTTTTAACTTTAATTCATCTGCACTTAACACATTAATAGGAAGGGCTGATTCAATCGAAGAGCTGTGCAGTGGCGTTGCATATACATCGATAACTTCAATCACTGATGTTGACAAAACCACCTTTAAACCACTGACATCTAGCTCATTGATCGTCACTTCTTGGTTATTGTGCCCATAATTTTTAGCACTGGTATGAAGCTCAAAAACCCCATTATCTACTTGCGTGAAAGTAAACTCACCTTGCTCATTAGATAATACTTTAAGCGCATTTTTTCCTAATTCTACCGTGGCATTTGCAATGGGCTGACCTTTTTGATCTAGCACAATCCCTGAAATTTGTTGCGCGAGAGTCACTGGACTTAAAACAAGCGCTCCAGTAATGGTGGACAAAAACGTACGATTAACAAACTTTTTAACTGCAGAATTAATACGAGTAGGACGACTCACATTAGGGGTAACATTTAACATAACACACTTCCGATAATTTTCTTCAAAGCACTATCAGTATGGCGAAAAACCATAACACTAGCGAAACAAAGCACAAACTGGATGAGTAAGTACTTTTACAACTGTAATATAAAAAAGAAATTTACTGGAGCAGAGGTGGTGCGCGTAGAAACGGGAGTTTGAACTGGCTGTTGTTATATGCAATATCTGTAATACGGGTTTTAACATTGCTAAAAATAGCAGTACTAACAAGGTATAAACCTGTCTCTTATACACATCTCCGAGCCCACGAGACCGTACTAGATCT
>CAJXPG010000153.1 GCA_913057925.1 uncultured Colwellia sp.
ATCTAGTACGGTCTCGTGGGCTCGGAGATGTGTATAAGAGACAGATATTAAATCAGCCACATCGTGTAATAATAATGTGTCCACACTTTTACATTGTAGGTTAGTTAAACTTTGCTTAATATTTTCTATAAGCGAAGGCTTATTACCCTTTAATGCAGGGATTTTCGTTACAATGTCGAATGCTGTATTTAACGATGATTTACCGATAGCTATCTCGCTATCACCATAAGCGGCAGCACTATCAAGTAAGGTTATATTATGCTGTTTTGCGGTGGATAAAATACGTTCAATTTCTATAGGTGATACTCGCCCTTTATCATTACTAATGCCGTAATCTAAACCAAATTGAACTGTTCCCAACGCTAATTTCATTGCTATTGAGCCAACGTGGTAAGTTCAGCCTTTACCGAATCGATAATATAGCCTTGCTCGTCTAGGGTTAACTTTGGATAAAGTGGTAATGAAATTGCACGTTGGTAGTACTCTTCAGCGAATGGAAAGTCGCCTTGTTTAAAGCCAAGCTTTTGATAGTAAGGTTGTAAATGAATCGGGATATAATGAACATGGGCACAAATATTTTTATCTCTAAGAGAGCTAATAACGTTTTTATGTAATGCTTTACTCATTGTCGGCAGTAACACAATATAAAGGTGATAGGCGCTGTAATTATCACTATTAGGCGTTAAACAAACTATAGAGGTATCAGCAAAAGCTCGATCATAGATTTTAGCTAATTCATTTCGCTTTTCAACAAAGTCCGTTAAGCGCTGACTTTGACTGACACCTAAGGCTGCTTGTAACTCAGTCATACGGTAATTAAAGCCGAGAGTGATTTGTTGATAATACCAAGGACCGTGACTTTTCTCGGTCATTTGTGCTTCATCACTGGTGATGCCATGACTTCTAAATAGGCGCATTTTATTTTCAAGCTCAGGGCAATTAGTTAATGCCATACCACCCTCTGCGCTGGTGATTATTTTTACCGGATGAAAACTAAAAATAGTGATATCACTGTATAAGCAACTCCCAACCATTGAGTTTTTATAGGAGGCCCCAACAGCATGAGAAGCATCTTCTATCACGGCGAAATTATATTGTTCAGATAAGGCATTTATTTGCTGCATATCACATGGGTTACCTGCGAGGTGAACCACAATAATGGCTTTAGGTAAGGTATTAGTTTTTTTAGCAACTTCTAGTTTAGTGCGAAGTGCAGACGCCGATAGGTTGCCTGTTGCAATATCGATATCAACGAAGTCTACCTTTGCTCCACAATATAAAGCACAGTTACTTGAGGCAACGAAGGATATTGGCGAAGTCCATAGGGTATCGCCTTTACTAACGCCAAGGGCAAGGCAGGCAATATGCAAGGCAGAAGTTGCGCTATTTGTTGCAATGGCAAAGTTTGCTTGACACTGCTTCGCTATGGCTTGCTCAAACTCAGGAACTTTTGGGCCTTGAGTAATGAAGTCAGACTTTAAAACGTCAATAACTGCATTAATATCATCATCATTAATATCTTGCTTGCCATAAGGGATCATCGACTTAGGAGTCATAAGTTTCCTCTAAAGACAAGCATGAGTGTTTAACTGTTGAATTTGTTCAACAGTTAAAAAGTCATCATTATTTAACGAGTCATATTCATAACCTTCGGGTACCAGTTTAGCTTTCTCGTTGATAGCGTTTATTGTGAAGTCATTACTGCGACTACTAAACTTTATTGCAGGTGCGATAACAAAATGATCCTGAAATTCAAATGTGCTGTAGCAAATTTCACCTGGACACATCACTTCGTGTAGTTTTTCACCTGGACGAATACCAACGACTTTTTGTGGCAAGTCAGGCGCCATAGCAGTTGCTAAATCTGTTATTTTGATTGAAGGGATTTTAGGAACAAAAATTTCACCGCCTAGCATACGCTCGAAGTTCTTTAATACAAAATCAACGCCATTTTGTAGTGAAATCCAAAAGCGTGTCATCTCAACATGAGTAATAGGTAAATGATCACTACCTTCATTAATTAATTTTTCAAAAAAAGGTACTACAGAGCCACGAGAACCAACTACATTGCCGTAGCGTACTACTGAAAATATAGTATTGTGGCCACCCGAAATATTATTCGCGGCGACAAAAATTTTATCTGAAGCAAGTTTGGTTGCACCATATAAGTTAATAGGGTTGGCTGCTTTATCGGTAGATAAAGCGATAACTTTTTTAACGTCATTATCAAGGGCAGCATCAATGACGTTTTCAGCACCATTTATATTAGTTTTTACGCATTCCATAGGGTTATATTCTGCCGCTGGAACTTGCTTCATCGCTGCTGCATGTATTACATAGTCAACACCACGCATGGCACGAGTAAGCCTTGCTTTATCTCTAACATCACCAATGAAGTAACGCATACAAGGTTGGTTAAATACTTGTTGCATTTCAAATTGTTTTAACTCATCACGTGAAAAAATAATAATCTTTTTAGGTGTGTGATTCTTTAATAATGTCTCGACATATTTTTTGCCGAATGAGCCTGTGCCACCGGTGATTAATATACTTTTGCCATCGAACATTGATGCGGTCATGTTAGTCTCACTATTAATTTAGAGTGTGGTATCTAGTAGAGTAAAGCAAATTATGTGCCTTAGATCATTAAGAAACAACAAATTATTGAAAATAGAAAGAAATCTTTAGTTAAATTAAAGGTTCTAAAGGGGGAGGTTAAACTGTAATAGCTATAATATTTTATATTGGGAATTTACAACAGCTTGGCAATTTCTTGGTAAAGTTCTGCGGCTTGGTTATTGGTTAAATTATTAGTAGAGCGACTTCTGCCTATTGTTGAACTTACTTGAACACTATCTAAAGCAGTTTGATCTATCTGTTTTTGTGAGCTTAGGGTTTCAGCTTGTTGATTCTTTTCTATTGCTGTTATAGATATATCAACTACGTCACTTAAGCCTGGCTTTACTTGTTCAACGCCTCTTAATGTATCGGTCTGAGCATTAATACCGCGTTGTATTAACTCTGTATTAATAGTGAGTGGCTTGATAGATTGCATGGCTATCTCCAATCCTTATATCTTGTTCAAATTATTCACGTGGCTATTTTGAAAACTAGCTTTAGTGATTAGTATAGCTCATAAATTAAACAACTGAAGTGCTTGGTATTTTGATGCATCAAGGCTAAATTTCGTTAATATTGCATCCATAATAGCGTCATTTTATTGCCATAATTAGTTTTTAGCGTCAATTTTTTGTTGCTTAAATTTTATTTGACGCTAAAATTATCACTGTCGTCATAAAACGACAATGAAAGTAATGGCTTAGCTTTAGTAAAATATTAATTTAGCGCAAGCAGCGTAAGTTTTTAGCAGTAGTAGTGAAGAGTTAACTATGAGTGATAACCAAGTAGTAACGGGTCATAAAAAAATCTTAGTGGTCGATAATGATGCCGGCAGAAGTCAGCAACTCAATACCGTATTGGCTTTTGTTGGTGAACACTTTATTCATTGCTCACAAGAGCAGGCCGTTGAAACATTAGCTGATAGTAGTCACATCCTCACCGTAATATTAACCGGCGATGTCAGTAATGCTTGTGCTGATTTAGTAAAAGCAAACCCTAGCTTACCCTTTATTCTTCATGATGTGCTTGATAAGAGTGAATTAACCACCTGTGTTAATGTTATTGGCACATTAAGCACGCCATTAAATTACGCTCAACTCACCGAGCTTATTCATCATTGTCACCAGTACCACAATAAATTGCCACGTAGCGGCTCTAAGCTAGGCACAAGTCCGCTGTTTCGCTCTCTTGTTGGTTCAAGTGAGCCGATGGCACAAGTTCGCTTTTTAATTGAACAAGTAGCGAAAACCCCGGCAAGTGTACTTGTATTGGGTGAATCTGGCACAGGTAAAGAGGTGGTTGCTCGTAATATTCATAATTTATCAGAGCGCTCTAAAGAGTCTTTTGTCCCGGTAAATTGTGGCGCTATTCCGGCAGAGTTGCTTGAAAGTGAATTATTCGGTCATGAAAAAGGTGCTTTTACCGGCGCAATATCTACCCGTAAAGGCCGCTTTGAGCTAGCGGAAGGTGGCACACTGTTTTTAGATGAAATAGGTGATATGCCGCAACCTATGCAAGTAAAACTGTTACGTGTATTGCAAGAGCGAACTTTTGAGCGTGTCGGTGGCAGTAAAAGCATTAAAGCCAATGTTCGTATTGTTGCAGCAACCCACCAAGATTTAGAGGAAATGATAAAAGAAGGCGGTTTTCGTGAAGATTTATTTTACCGCTTAAATGTTTTCCCTATTGAAACGCCTGCATTACGTGAACGAAAAGAAGATATTCCTTTGTTACTTAAAGAGCTGTTAACGCGCTTTGAGCACGAGCAAGGTAAAACAGTGCGCTTTACAGAAAAAGCGATTGAATCGCTGATGGAACATCCATGGGCTGGTAATGTTCGAGAGCTATCGAATCTAATCGAGCGCATGTTGATAATGTACGGTGAACAAATTGTTGATGTTGCAGAGTTGCCATTTAAATACCAACATATCGATGCACAAGTTTACAGCCCAGAATACCCAGAAGAATTGCAAGAACAAGACGCTATTAGTGATTTATTTTCAGGCTTTGATTACGAGGACGATGATGAGGAAGTTGATGAGCAACTTTCTGAACCAGATGTAACGAATAATCAAGAAGTATCAACCTCTGGCTTGTTACCAAGGGAAGGCCTTAATTTAAAAGAACATTTGGCTGACTTAGAAGTGTCTCTTATTAAACAGTCGTTAGTTAAGCATGATTATGTTGTTGCTCGCGCTGCAGAAACTTTAGGTATGCGAAGAACAACCTTGGTTGAGAAAATGCGTAAATATGATTTGCAAAAACCGACAGAATAATTACTTGTTACTTCGCTTTATAGTCAATGGATTGACAGTAAAAAACTCAATGGTTTTGCCAAAATACATCACTACAGTGTTGAATTAATTAGTAAAAAATAGTGGCATAGTAAATGCTTTATAGGAACTAGATACTAGATAGTTTTTATGAGTACTTACGTATGGCACAAGCAACACCGTCAGTTAATTCTTCACCTCTTGCATCAGTGATGCCTACAGCATTAGCTGCTAACATTGATAGCACTTTGCCGCTTGAACAAGAAGCCTACCCTGGTGAATTGGCCGCTTTACGCGCACAATTGGCGACTAATGCTCCTCATAATGTATTTTCAAATTCAGCTAATCAATCACACGCTCAAACAAAACCGTCAGCTCAAGGAAGTTATAATCAGCTAGCGGATCAATTAATTGATGTTATGCCAACAGGCTTAGTGATGCTTGATGGCAATGGTATTGTCGTTAAAATTAACCAAGTAGCTAAAGATTTACTTGATGAGCCTATTCTTGGTCAACCTTGGTTTAATGTTATTGCTCGCTCATTTAACCCAAGAGAAGATGATTGGCATGAAATTTCACTAAAAGATGGCCGTCGAGTTAAGTTAGAAATTACCACATTAGGCTCGCAACCTGGTCAGCTCATAATGATCACCGACCTGACTGAAACACGTTTATTGCAAGATAAGCTTTCTCAAATGCAGCGACTTTCATCATTGGGCAAAATGGTATCAACCCTTGCTCATCAAATTCGCACACCGTTATCTGCCGCAATTTTATATAGTGAAAACTTATCAACCAACAAGCTTGCTCAGCCCGCGCGAGAAAAATTCCAAGCTAAGTTAAGTGCGCGATTACATGATCTTGAGCAACAAGTGAATGACATGTTGTTATTTTCCAAAAGTGGTAAAGAGCAAGTTGTTGCGCAAGTAAATATTAATGAGTTGCTTACTGAGGTAGTCAGCTCTATGGATGCCTTACTAGAAAAAGATAATACTCAGGTAAAAGTGCAATTAAGCGACAGTGAGCTTAGCATTTTAGGCAATAAAAATGCCTTAACTGGTGCTATTCAAAATTTATTACACAATGCTTTACAAGCTATGACCGTTAATAAAGTCGAAGCACCTTTAATTAATATTCAAGTATACAGCCAAGCGAGTAACTTATATTTAAGCGTTAAAGATAATGGCCCCGGCATTGACGCTGAAATTACAGATAAAATTTTCCAACCGTTTTACACCTCAAGTAGTAAAGGCACTGGTCTTGGTTTAGCCGTGGTTAAATCTGTGGTAAATGCTCACCAAGGTGAAGTCAGTTTACTGAGTCAAAAAGGCTCTGGAGCACACTTTGTTATTAAACTGCCATTAATTGCAAATGCTGAACAACATGGTTCAGTCACTCATATAAACAGTAGCACCCGAGGAGAGCGCTAATGACTGCACATAAAATTCTCGTTGTAGAAGATGATGCCGGTTTACGTGAGGCACTAGTTGATACGCTTTCATTGGGTGGTTATCAGTGTGTGGAAGCTGAGTCTGGTGAACAAGCTTTATTGCAGCTGAAAAACCATCAGGTAGACATTGTTGTCAGTGATGTACAAATGGGCGGAATGTCCGGTCTATCACTGCTAAAAAGTATTAAAAGCCAACAAGCAAACTTGCCGGTTTTATTAATGACCGCTTATGGCACCATTGATGATGCCGTACAAGCCATGCAAGACGGAGCCTGTAACTATATTGCTAAGCCTTTTGCCCCGCAAGTATTACTCAATATGGTTAGCCAATATATTCCGCCGCAAGTGGTGAATCAAAATGATCCTATCGTTGCCGATGCACGTTCATTAGAATTGTTAACCCTTGCTAAAAAAGTGGCTAGTACAGAAGCGTCAGTAATGATCCTTGGCCCAAGCGGCTCAGGTAAAGAAGTGCTGGCACAGTATGTTCATAATCACTCAAAGCGCAGTGCACAGCCATTTGTTGCGATTAATTGTGCAGCGATACCTGAAAATATGCTTGAAGCTACCTTATTTGGTTATGAAAAGGGTGCTTTTACCGGTGCTATTCAAGCCTGTCCAGGTAAGTTTGAACAAGCGCAGGGCGGTACTATTTTACTCGATGAAATTACTGAAATGGATTTAGGTTTACAAGCTAAAATCCTGCGAGTATTACAAGAGCGAGAAGTTGAGCGATTAGGTGGTAGAAAAACAATCAGTCTAGATGTTCGTGTGATTGCAACAAGTAACCGAGATTTAAAGATTGCCGTCAATGAAGGAATATTCAGAGAAGATCTTTATTATCGGTTAAATGTCTTCCCGCTTACTTGGCTACCATTAGCAGAGCGTGTTGACGATATCTTTGTGCTTGCTCAGCATTTAGTGTCTCGCCATTGTCAAAAAAATGGCGAGAGTATGCCTGAGTTTTCAGGCGCAGCACGCAGCAAACTTAATGCCTATCATTGGCCCGGTAATGTTCGTGAGCTTGATAATGTTATTCAACGAGCGCTGATTCTTCATAGTAATCAAATCATTGATGCAGGTGATTTACTGATTGAAAACTTTGATACCGCTGATATTACCACGCCAGTTATCGATAAACCTGTGGCTTCAGAAGATAAGCTTGGCAGTGAGCTCAAGCTACAAGAACATCAAATTATTCTGGATACTTTGCAAGCCTGTCATGGTAGTCGTAAAGCCGTCGCAGAGCGCCTTGGTATAAGTCCGCGAACTTTGCGTTACAAAATAGCAAAAATGCGAGACTCAGGCATCGAAATCCCTGCTTAAGTGTTAGCTGTTAACTAACGATAACGCTATTTACAGCAGCTTGATAACGGTTAACAAAGTGCTACTTTATTAGTAAGTAGCACTTTTTCACGTTGTTTTATTTTTTGTGTAACGCCATTATAATTACATTTAAATCAATTTCTTAGCTTTATTTTTATTTGCTTATCTTACAAGAATATAAACCATCCCCTCAGTAATCTAATTGTCAAAACGCTTTTGGCACTATGCTTGCAACTCTGCTGTTAATTCGTATTAAACGTAAATAAATTGACAAAAGTGAGCGCATCATGGATATCAAAAGCAACTCTCTATACAGCCAAATGCAAAGCATGTCACTTCAGGCAATGGGCAATAAGCCAAATGCAGTCGACGTTGATGCCATGAATGTTAGCGGCATTGCTGGTAACAGTGTCGGAAAAATTAATGAATCAAGTAGCAACTTTGGCAATATGCTGGAAGATGCTTTGCAAAGCGTTAATGCATTGCAAAAAGATTCTGGTGATAAGAAGCGCGCATTTGAGATGGGTGATACCAACGTAACATTAGGTGAAGTGATGATCGCCTCGTCTAAATCGGGTATTGCATTAGATGCAACGGTGCAAGTTCGAAATAAATTTGTTGAAGCTTATAAAGAAATAATGAGTATGCCAGTCTAATTTAGTCGGTTTAAACGCAACAATAGCTTCGTTACTTTCAATCGAAATAGCGGACTATTACTCATTCAAGTGCCTTGCTCTTGTTGGTTTACCCTCAACTAAATAACAATATTAACGGTATTTTTTTGATGAAATACCATGTTATAAAAAACAGTACAGCGGAGAAGTAAAGTGTCTGATACAAACGCAATGGTGACAGCAGATGGTGGTGATATGATCGCCAGTGAAGCTGATAATGCGGGGATGGAAGAGCAAAAATCAGGCTTTTCTGCCTCATTGGGAAATGTTGATATTTTACGACAAATCACCATAGTGGTGGCGCTTGCTATCTGTTTGGCGATTGCTGTTTTTGTCATAATCCTAGCGAACGAGCCTGAGTATCGTTTCTTATCCAAATTACCAACCAAGCAATTGATCACCACGATGGACTTTCTTGACGCCAATCAAGTTGAGTATCGTCAAGAAAATAACACTATCTCTGTACCAACAGATGAATATCAAAACGTTAAATTATTATTAGCACGTGAAGGACTAACTGATGAACCTTCACAAGGCGAAGATATCTTAATGAAAGATATGGGCTTTGGTGTTAGCCAACGCCTTGAAAGAGAAAGATTAAAATATGGCAGAGAGCAGCAATTAGGAAAAACCATAGAACAGTTACAAAGTATCAGCCGCGCAAAAGTGTTATTAGCTATACCGCGTGAGAATATTTTTGCTCGTCGCGAAAAGAACCCGTCGGCTACCGTGGTATTAACCATGCAACGCGGTAAAATTTTATCTGAAGAAGAAGTTGATGCGGTCGTTGATATTGTTGCCTCAGCGGTTCAAGGCTTAAGCCCAAACCGAGTTACCGTGACAGATCAAAATGGTCGTCTGCTTAACTCGGGTTCGCAAGACTCTATCTCATCACGTGCTCGAAAAGAATTTGAAATTGAGCAAAAACGTGAACAAGAGTACATGGATAAAATTGACAGTATTCTTATTCCTGTTGTGGGTCTTGGTAATTATACTGCGCAAGTAGATATCTCGATGGACTTTACCAACGTAGAAGAAACGCAACGTCGATATAATTCAGACTTACCAGCGCTACGCAGTGAAATGAGTGTTGAAAGCACTAACATTGGTGGCGCATTAGGCGGCATTCCAGGCGCATTAACGAATCAACCTCCAGTCGAGTCAGCAATTCCTGAAAACGCTGTTGGTGGTCAAAAGAAAAGTATGCCAAGTCGTAAACATTCAGAGTCGACTAAAAACTATGAGCTAGATGAAGCTATAAGCCATACTAAGCAGCAAGCTGGTGTTGTTAGACGAGTCAGTGTTTCGGTCGCACTTGATTATGTTGCCGGTAGTGCTAGCGCTCCTGCAGCAGGTGGCGCTGATGCAGCAACAACTCCAGCAATAGCGCCTCGCTCTGCTGCCGAGTTAGCAAGCATTCGTAGGTTACTACAAGGTAGTATTGGTTTTGATTTACAGCGCGGCGATGTCTTAGAAGTGGTTACCATTCCATTTAACCGTCCAGATTTTGGCGAAGCTGTTGAGTTACCTATTTGGCAACAGCCTTGGTTTGTAAAAGTATTAAAATTGGTACTAGGTGCCTTGGTAATTATCGTACTTATCCTTGCAGTAGTTCGCCCAATGCTGAAACGTTTAATTTACCCTGACCAAACACCAGAAGATTATGGTGATAAATCACTTGATAGCCATATTGATTTAGGTGATGAAACCATGGACATGCTAACCTCTGATTTTGATGCTGGCGCAGTTGGTTTTGCACCGGATGGCAGTTTACAATTACCTGATCTTCATCGAGATGAAGATGTATTAAAAGCGGTTCGTGCACTTGTTGCAAATGAACCTGAATTATCATCGCAAGTAGTGAAAAGTTGGTTGAACGAAGATGAGTGATGAAACCCAAGAAGTCGGTGAATTAGCCGCAGCCCCAACAGGCTTTGATGTAGACAAATTAGAAGGTGCAGAAAAAGCGGCAATTTTATTATTGAGCTTATCGGAAGAAGATGCTGCACAAATTTTAAAACACCTTGAGCCAAAGCAAGTACAGCAAGTCGGTACTGTCATGGCAGCCATGGAAGATTTTACCCAAGAAAAAATCACCGCGGTTCATAAGTTGTTTATTCATGAGATTCAGAACTTCTCAACCATTGGTTTCCAAAGTGAAGAGTTTGTTCGTAAAGCGTTAACTGCAGCGTTAGGTGAAGATAAAGCCGGTAACTTGATTGATCAAATTGTTATGGGTGGTGGCGCGAAAGGTCTAGATTCATTGAAATGGATGGACTCTAAGCAAGTGGCTAACATTATTCGAAATGAGCATCCACAAATTCAAACTATCGTTTTATCCTACCTTGAGCCAGAGCAATCGGCTGAAATTGTCGGTCAGTTTACTGAAAAAGTGCGTTTAGACTTGATGATGCGTATTGCCAACTTAGAAGAAGTGCAACCGGCAGCACTACAAGAGCTAAATGAAATTATGGAGAAACAGTTTGCTGGTCAAGCTGGCGCACAGG
>CAJXPG010000154.1 GCA_913057925.1 uncultured Colwellia sp.
GACAGCAAAGAAAATAACAACAATTACCAGCTCTTAATGCTCAATAATATCAGCCAAGAGCTACAAAAAAGTGAACAGCAAGCTTGGCAAAATATTATCCGTATCCTTAATCATGAAGTACGTAATTCACTGACACCAATATCAGCGCTCAGTCAAAACTTATTAGAGATGCCAGATCTTAAAGCAGAGCAATATCAACAGGCAGTGAAGATCATTGATAGTCGTAGCAATAATTTATTAGCTTTTATTGATAGCTATTCTGATTTAGCCAAGTTGCCTGAGCCGAACATTCAACAATTTGACCTTAATGAATTATTGCAAGACATTGCCAACTTAGTACAACAAGTCAGCCTTAATTTGACTGAGCCTGTTCTTATCAAGGCTGATAGAGGTCAACTCGAGCAGGTGCTGCTTAACTTAATTAAAAATTCCAAAGAAGCACAACGCTCAACCAATAAGCAAGCTGAAGAGATTGAAGTTCAAGTGATTAACACTGAGCTAGAAGTCATTATTAAAGTGCTCGACCAAGGCTGCGGTATCGCCAATGCAGATAATTTATTTGTGCCTTTTTATACCACTAAGGAAACTGGCACAGGCATTGGCTTAGCATTAAGCAGACAAATCATTACTAATCACCAAGGGGAATTAACGTTAACGAACAGAGCAGAAAAAAATGGCGCTCAAGCAACTATATCTTTACCTGTGCTTTCTAAGTGATAGCAACATCATAAGATACTGAGATTAACTAATCGGCTCGAATAACTTTATTTCTGCCGCTCGCTTTACCAGCATATAATGCCTTATCAGCACTTAATACAATGGTATCAACAGAGGTTCTTTCTCCTGCGGGAATTGTTACCACGCCGATAGTTATAGTGATGAAAGGCTTGGTTTTCGACTTTTCATGGGGAATTTCCATCTCTTCAACCGCATGACATAAGCGTTCAGCAACTAGAGTTGACTGCTCAGTATTGGTATTGGGAAGAATGATGACAAATTCCTCCCCGCCATAACGGCAACAAGCATCAGTGACTCTGCCTATACTATTAGAGATACAATGAGCCACTTTCTTCAGGCAGCTATCACCTTGCTGATGACCATAAAGATCGTTAAAAGCTTTAAAATGATCAATATCACAAAGAATGAGCGATAAAGGCTGACTTTGACGATAGTGGCGATTGATTTCTATAGGTAAGTTTTTATCAAAATAGCGGCGATTATATAACCCCGTTAAGCCATCTTGATAAGTCAGCATTTCTAATTGCTTATTCGCAGCAAGTAAATCTTGTGCTTGTCTATTTAATGAAGCTGTTTTTTCCGCAACTTGTGCTTCAAGCGCAAATACAAATTGCTTCTGTCGAGTAATTTCAGCCCGCTGTAAACGTGTTCTAAATGCAATGAAGCCAAATATCGTCAACAGAGTTACTAAGGTATAAAGGCTATATGCCCACCACGTTTGCCAAATTGGCGGCAATATATTCACGTTTACTGACAGCTCCTTGGCTCCCCACCTGCCGTTACTATTGGTGGCTTTTACTAGGAACTTATATTCGCCTGCATCAAGGTTAGTAAATGAGACCATATTTCGATTACCAATCTCAATCCAGTTATCATCATAACCTGCTAATTTATAGGCATATTGGTTTTTACGAGGCGAAATATAGTCTAATGCAGAAAATTCAAATGAGAAAAAGTCATCTTGATAAGATAACTCTATATCCTTTACATAAGCGTAAGGTTTATCAAGCACGACGGGCTTGCCATCTTTATTAAAGCCAGATAAAACAATATTGAATTCATTGTTAATGGTTTTACTATCTGCAGTACTAAAAAATTCAATGCCCCGTTGACTACTGGTAAACATGGATTCATTACGTGCGCTGACTAAACTATTAGGATAATAATTCAACCCTAATAAACCATCATAACCATCAAAGTTTGTCACCAGGCCAGATTGTGGATTTAACCTTGAGATCCCTTTATTTGTCGTTAACCATAAATTACCTTGTGCATCATCGGCAATAGCTCTAATTAACGAGGTTGGCAAGCCATCGTCTCGATCATAATGTTTAAAGGTTTTGGTTTCAGTAAGATATAAATTTAAGCCTTTTTCTGTGGCAATCCACAGACTGCCATTTCGTGATTGATGTACATCCTGAACGATTTTCCCTAAGAAACGCCCAGCTTTATTACTATCATTTTTAAAAGCAATAAATTGGGCATTTTCTTCATCCCAAAGACTTAAGCCATCTCCCGTACCCACCCAAATGTTGTGCTTGTTATCTATAAATATTTCTAAGACTTCTGGGTGCGATAAACCTAGAGAATCGGCTAAATGTTTAAAGGATTTATCTGACGGGTCGTATTGATATATGCCATTTTTATAGGTTCCAATCCATAATTTGCCATATCTATCCATATTCAGAGCACGTAACTCTCGAAACTCGGCATAATTGCTATCTGATTTCGGATATTTTAGAAAAGTTATCTGTTTAGTATCTAAGTTAAATTGTGCTAAACCATCGTCTTGCGCAAGCCATAAGATATTGTTTTTATCTAGAAAGACAATCGGCCTTTCGATAGCACGATTACCTTGATACCCATTTTCCTCACTAAAAACAGGTGCTGATAATGTTTCCAATTGATTTTTTGCTACATGCCACTTATGTAATTGAGATGAAGCCGATGCAATTAATACATCACCATTATTATCAACCGTAATAGCATTCGGGGCCTTCAATTTAGCATTATTAATGGTTTTAAATTTACGATGCTGAGCTATTTTGTAGATGCCATGATTCTCACTAGTCACCCAAATAGTTCTTGAGCTGTCTTCAAAAATAATTCTCAAACCAACATTATGTTCAAGCGTAAATACTGCCAATTCGTCACTCACCGGAGAATACCTATACAGCCCATTACTGGTAACAAACCATAGGTGACCGCTTTGCCCTTCGATCATTGAATTAACTTGCCCTAGGTTTTTATCATCAGAAGTTTTCAGCGCAACAAAAACACCACTGTCTTTCTCAAAACGATAGGGTCCTATTTGAGTGCCTACATAAAGTTGTTCATCGGATGTCTTTAATATATTCCTGATTTCATTTGCGCCGGTAGGCGTAGGGTTAGCTGGTTCAGGTAGAAAGTGCGCAAAGCTTTTGTTCTCTTTGTGATATAAATTTAAGCCAAAGCTCGTTGCTACCCAAAGGCTTTCGCTATCATTATCTTCTATATCCCAGATTCTGTTATGAGATAAACCTGAAGATACGCCATCAACTTTATTAATACGTTCAAAGGTGTTATCTCCCAAATAACGACTTAAGCCATTATCATATGAGCCCAACCAAATAGCGCCTGATTGATCATGAAACAATGATTGTATTCGGTTTGAGGCAAGAGAATTTCCTCGGCTAGGCTGATGAATAAAATGCTGAAAGTCGCCGGTGTTTGGGTCAAAACGATTTAAACCACCGCCCCAAGTACCTATCCAAATAAGACCATCGCGATCTAACATCAGATTGCCGGCATCATCGTGGGAGAGTCCGTTTGGCTTGTTACTATCATATTCAAACAAAGTAACCTTGCGGCCATCGTAGCGCATAAGGCCATTTTCGCCAGTGCCAAACCACAGTAAGCCTTGCTTATCTTGAATGATTGAATAGATTTCAGAAGAGACAAAACCGTCATCCTCTGTTAATAGTTCAACAGAATATTCACTGTTTATCTCTGTGGGGGAGGCATAACTATAAGCTGGAACCATTGCGCCAGCAAAAAAGCTAATGAATAAAGCAAAGTAACGAAAAAACAATAAACTACATTTCATAGACGTTAAAGCTGTTCCGACAAAAGTCATGGCAAAATAATGATGCATATATGACCATAGTAGATTATTTAATATTTCATAGCTATGTGAAATATGCCTAGATTCAAACTAAAAACAACGTGTATCGAGATTAAATAGGTAAATTGATAGTAAAGCTGCCAAGGAAGCATAATTTCATAGAATCCAGTCCCATTATGGCAAGGTTATAATCAGCGCAGTTTATGATTTTCGCCCTGAGTAACAATAAACGTAAAGGAAAAGAAATAGCTAAAGGTAAATATGTTAATAGCGTTAAATTACGCTATTAAATCAAGCTAAGAAACTACAAGTGACAATGCGTTAAAGCTAATTTAAGTTTTGTAACCAGTGCATTGCATCTTGTTCTTTATCAAAATTTTTGGTCTGCTGAGCAGCTCTAGAGGGAGATAACTTATCAATAACATCTAAGGTGATAGAGGAAGTAATCACCATAGCTTTGGCAATAAGCTTTTGTTTATTTAACCAGATATTGTAATTTTCTAACTCTTGATAAGCCTCTGGCGTCGCGCCTTGAAACTCAAGGTTATTGATGAGTAATGAAAAGCTTTTATCTTGCAAATTTGCAACCGCGTCTTTAATGCCATCGGTATATTTCTTTGCCCCGTATTCATTAAATGCACCTGCAGTTCTTATAATAATAATGTTTCCTTGAACTTCAATACTTACATCACCATGTTCAAGTTTCATCGTTGCCTCCATAACTAATAACCAATAAGCCCCTATGATTTATATCATACTTATCAGTGAAGTTGTTGAGCTAACTTATCATTTTTAGCATCTGCAAACTAAAAGACGATGGAAACAAAAAGAGCGCAATAATGACTTTATTGCGCTCTTAGGAAACTTATTAGCCGTGTAACGTATTTTAGATTTCTTTAATACGCACACTACCACCGCTAGTTTTTAATACCAACTTAGCACCACCGCCGTTAATTGTGCCATTAATTGCGCGTTTTTCAATATCACCTTTTACTGCAAACTCGCTGCTAACTCTTCCGCCGCTAGTTTTCGCAGAAAGATCTACTGCAACATCTTTAGCTAAATAAGCAGTGATAGAGCCACCTGATGTTTTTACTTTGGTGTCTTGGATTTGGCTATTCGGTAATTTCAATTTGATACTACCGCCTGAAGTTTTCGCGTTAATTTCACCAATAATATTTTCAAGGTCTAAACTACCGCCACTGGTTTTTATGCTGACATCTCCTTCAACATCCTCAACTGAAATTGAACCGCCTGACGTATGTGCATTGACGGTACCCTTTAAATCTTCAACTTCAATTGAGCCGCCGCTAGTATCAACATCAATATTATAACTCTCTGGTAGTGTCACTTTATAAGTCACTCTGATACTGGTTGAACCAAAACCAAAGCCACTGCGATCTAAGTCACCATTGATGCTGACATTATCACCTGACTTTTTAATATCAACGCGCATATTGTCTTCATCTTTACCGCTAATCTCTACTTCTACTAATACGGTATCTTTGGCATGAGTATCAATATCAATAGCGCCAACATCGGTTTCAAGTGTTAGCTTACCACCAGAGGAAACTTGCAATTCTTCATTGTATGTTTTTGCTTGTAGACCAGTTGCCATTAACACAAGAGCGATAGGTGCATATTTAAAAGCGTTATTCATTTTCGACATGAGGTAATCTCCATTTATCTTTATTAGTTTTTTTACCATTTTTATATGAGACGCAGTAACAAAGCAAAAGGTTTAAATTTAATTTTTGTTACTTTTCATTTCTGCTATCAAGCCAACCAAGACGTTAGGAAAAAACCACCAAAAATTAACATAATAAATAATAATAAAGCTAATATCAGTGGCTTTGCGCCAGCCTGCTTAATAGTTGCCCAACGCGTATGTGCACCTAATGCCGCCATAGCGATAGCTAAAGAAAACTGGCTAGCTAGTGCGAAACTTGCTTTAACCGTTTCAGGTAAAATAACAACACTATTAATCAATGCGGTAGCAATAAAGCCAAAAACAAACCAAGGTATCGCAATAGTGCTGCGACCGCCTGTATTACCATGAGTATTACTGTGACTATCACTTTTCCTACGCATTAATACAGCACTTAATATTAAAATAAAGGGCGCTAACATCATCACGCGAATAAGCTTTACTACGACAGCTGTTTGCATAGTTTCAGCATTAATACTTTGCCCGGCAGCAACTGCTTGTGCTACTTCATGCACAGTACTGCCGATATAAATACCAAAAGATTGGTCATTCATCACCACCCATTGATAAATAAATGGGTAGCTAAACATAGCTAACGTGCCAAAAAGCACCACTGTAGCGATGGCGACAGTGATATGTTCTTGTTTGGGTTTTAGTACCGACTCAGTCGCTAATATTGCCGCTGCACCACAAATGGCACTACCTGCAGCCGTTAAAATAGCAACATCACGATGCAGCTTAAGTACTTTAATACCAACAATGACACCGACAGAAAAAACACTGCTAATGACAATAAAGTCAATCGCAATCGCTTGCCAACCAACCGCTAATATTTGCTGAAAACTTAAACCAAAACCAAATAATATAATGCCCAACCTCAGAAGTTTCTGCTTACAAAAGTGAGCGAACTGTTGGTCTACTTTATCTTCCACCCTTATTGAAAAGTGGCCATAACTCATCCCCAATAAAATCGCTAATGGCAAAGCACTTAAACCAATAGCTGACACTTGTTCAATACTCGCAAGAACAATCGCTAACAAGGCAATAAAAGGGAGAACAATATAAGTTGGCATAACGCACCTCTTTGCTAATACTTTGCATGACAACGCTTTAATTACTGACTATTAAGCTGCTATCACTATATGGAATAAAATATAACGTAAAGCTTTAGATAAGAATAATGGATAGTTTTAATGTATATTATTAGAAAAACCGAACGATAATTAGAAATAAGCTAGGTTGCTAAAAAATGAGTATATCGATTAAGAAGTTACAACTGTTTGAAGCGACTGCGCGCCTTGGCAAACTTACTCAAGCCGCTAACGAAATAGCATTAAGTCAATCTGCGGCTAGCCAAGCTTTAAAGGAGTTAGAGGAGAGCTTAGGCTACCCATTATTTGAACGAGTCGGTCGAGATTTATTAATTACTGAAAATGGTCAAAAAGCACTACCAAAAGTAAGACAAATTGCAGACATACTCGATAGTTTAAAGTCTGATAACTTAAACAATATGAGTGGCTTATTAAGGATCGTCGCCAGTGGCACCATAGCAACTTATTTACTGCCTAAAGTGTTAGCAGAATTCATCAAAGTTTATCCTCAAGTAAAGCCTGAAATTCATATTGGTAACACGCAAATGGTGATAGCTTTTCTAGATAAAGGCAAAGCCAGTATTGGCTTAATTGAAGGGCCAGCATCGCACCAACACCTACAGATTACCCCTTGGCAACAAGACAAGTTAGAGGTTTTTTGCTCACCAAGTCATGCGCTAGCAAGCGTTAAAAAAATTAGTTGCAAACAACTCAGTCAACAATCTTGGGTGTTACGTGAACAAGGCTCAGGTACCCGGGCCATTTTTGATGCTGCTATCGAACAAGTAGGCCTGCAACTAAATCTCGCTCTGGAAATATCAAGACAAAGCGCTATTAAAGAGTCGGTCAAAGCAGGCTTAGGGCTTGGTTGCTTATCAAAACTCACTATTGCTGATGAATTAAAGGATGGCAGTTTAGTGGCACTACAATCTCCACTAAATTTATCGAGACGTTTCTCATTGGTGACGCATAAAGATAGTCACCATAATTTACTGACTCAAACATTTATTGATTTTTTAACCAATAAAACTGGCAGTAACTCATAACAGTCACTGCCAAGCTTTCATAAGCAAATTTTCATTGCGATAAAAAGTAAACAAATCTGTTTAGATAATTACTCGTATCTCAGCGCCTTGATTGGATTCTTTTTAGCTACTTTTGCTGCATTACCACCCACAGTACTCCAAGCAATAATCATAGATAACAAACCAACGCCTAAACAGATCGGCACTAACCAAATACTACTCATACGATAAGGGAAAGCCTCTAACCAAGTTAACATAAGGTACGCTGCAATTGGCCAAGCTATAAGGTTTGCCAATACCACAGGCTTAGAAAATTGCCAGATAAGTAAAGCAACAATATCTTTAACACTGGCACCCATTACTTTTCTAATTCCAATTTCTTTCGTTCTTCTCTCAACGGTAAAAGCGGATAAGCCGTATAACCCTAGACAGGCAACCACAATTGCAATTATTGAGAAGACTAAAAACAATTGCGCCGTAGTTAACTCATCATTATATTGCGCCGCCATCATCTCAGTTAAAAATTGTAAATTAATCGGCTGCATTGGCACATTATTTTTCCATACAGCTTCCACCTTGCTAATTAAACTAGCAACATCATCGCTGGCAAAAGAAAGACTTGCGACACTAAAGCGTTGTGGGTTTAAGGTATAAACTGAAGCTCTAAGACCAAACTTAACTGAACGAAAGTAAATATCGGGAATAACACCAATAATGGTTAAATGCTGCTTACCGCGAATGTTGCTTTCTAAGGTTTTACCTATTGCCTCTTGTGGGCTATTAAAGCCAAACTTCTTTAATGCAGAGCTATTTAATACGGCGCTGGCATTACCAACTTCACCTTCGGCGACTCTTTGAATAGTATCTGAGCCAAAATCCTTATTAAACAGGCGACCGGCTAACGGCTCTACTTGGTATGCTTCAAAAAATCCATAGCCCATATTATGGTAATTAACAATTTTACTGTCAGTTAAAGTACCATCAGAATTAGGTTCTAATAGTTTGAAATAATTATTGTTTTCATTATCTTGCGAAGGTGCTTCTGATGATAAAACAACACTAGTTATCTCAGGTAAGTTTAATAATTCTTGCGTTAAACTGGGTAAGTTTTCATCTGCAGTGCGAATATTTAATATTAGCTTATTGTCACTTTCATAGCCTACCGCCATATTATTAGAAAAGACCGTTTGGCCATAAACGACCATGGTTGATATCACTAAAATAATTGACGTGGAAAATTGGAAAACCACCAAGATATTTCTAAATTTAGCTGAATTTTTTGACTCAACACTCTTAGTCGATTTTAATATCTGCCCCGGTAAAAAACGTGATAAGTACAGAGCTGGATAGATACCAGCCCCAATGCCAACACAAATCGCAAGGCCAATAAGGCTTAGTAATAAACTGGGTTCATCAAGCAACCCTAAAGTTAACTCTTTGCCTAAGACTTCATTGTAAAAAGGCAATACCATTTCAACGGCAACTAAAGCAAACAATAAGGATAATAGTACCAAGGCAATAGCTTCTCCTAAAAACTGTATAGCGACTTGGGTTCTACTTGCTCCTAACACTTTGCGCATAGCAACTTCTCGTGCACGTTTACTGGCTTTTGCTGTCGATAAATTCATAAAATTAATACAGGCAATCAGTAAAACTAAGCCAGCAACAATGATAAAGGTGGTGATCATTTTACTGTCGCCCATCGGGGTTAAATCCCCCATGTTGCCGGCATCACGTTTGGCATTTAAATGCAGTGCTGAAGCCGCCATTAATTTCAGTTTTAATACTTCTGTTACCTTGCCTGATGGTGCACTCTTAGCAAACCTGTCGGTAATTGGGCTTTCATTATTTAACCAGTAATCAATGCGTTGTTGCAGTTCAGGAAGCTCAATACCCTTGTTTAATTTAAAGTAAGTGTAAACATTTAAACTCGTCCAAGTATTTAAAGTACCATCATTTTCACCAAAAAGTGCTGGCTGTAAATAGACCAACATATCGGTATTTAAATGCGTTGCATCGGGTAAATCTTTCATAACTCCAGTGATGGTTAAGGTTGCAGTATTACCACCTACACAACAAACGGTTAATGTCTCACCGACCGCATCACTCTTACCAAAATACTTATAAGCAAGCTCTTCACTGATCACTAAATCCATCGGTTTATTAAAAGAAGATTCTTTATTGCCATGAAGGAAAGGTAAATCAAAAATATCAAAGAAGCTGCCATCAACCATAGTGAACTGTTCATTAAAAGCATCGGCATTTTGTCTGACCGTCATATCAAATTGAATAAAACGCACACCGTTTTCAACTTCATTTTTTGCGTAGTTTTTTATTGCCGGCATCATACTGCCTGCCGAGCGCACGGTTTCAAAAGCACTTTGATTAGGCATTAAATAAGCGGTATGCATACGCACGATTCGGTCATGATCTTTCAACCAGGTATCAAAACCAGTCTCTTGTCGAACAAACAGCATAATTAAAATACAGCTCATCAAACCAATGGCTAAACCAAAAATATTAATGACAGAAAAGATGCCATTCTTAATGATATTGCGCCAAGCGGTAATAAGGTAATTGCGAAACATGATAACTCTCCTATTAAGCCGTTAAGCTGTTTTCTCTGCGGCACGCACACTTTGGGCGACAACATGACCATCAAACAAATTAATGGTACGCCTCGCATAGTCAGCATGAGCAGGACTATGCGTTACCATAACAATGGTTGTACCTTCATCATTCAGCGCTTGTAACATCTCCATCACTTCTTGACCGTGGGCACTGTCCAAGTTACCTGTTGGTTCATCAGCTAAGATCATTTTTTGATCGCCAACAACCGCACGAGCTACAGCGACACGTTGTTGCTGACCACCCGATAACTGACTTGGCAGATGTTTAGCTCGATGGGCAATACCTACTTTATCC
>CAJXPG010000155.1 GCA_913057925.1 uncultured Colwellia sp.
ACGAGATCTAGTACGGTCTCGTGGGCTCGGAGATGTGTATAAGAGACAGTGCAGACACTTGCCAGTTTTTAACGAGAAATGTTGTTTGTATAAAGGCGAAGAAACTACAGGCTCATCATCAATACAGCCAACCAGACCTCGATATAATACATTCGCTTTGCCAATCGGGTCGTAATTACCTACGGCGTAAATTTTTTCTTCACTGTTCGGGATATGAAAAATGGCGACTTGCTCATCTTCACTTTCAAGTAATGCGCTGATACCGGAATCTTTCACTAAGTCACTGGTGTGACAGATAGTACGCCATGCTTTACTGGTAATTGCTTGGTTTTCTTTTGTTAAGCTCATATTGTATTTCTCCTATACTTCTTCAGCTACGGCTTCTGTTACAGCGGTATTGCTTTCTGTCGATGGAATAAGTTTCACATCAATTTTTTCTTGTCCACGTGCTGGGCGAATTTGCTCGCGCTCAGTAACAAATTGAATATTACTATCGGCTTTGTCAGAGTTCACAAACGGTTTAAAGCGTTTTAATGCGTCCTCGTCTTCTATGGTAGTTTTCCACTCACATTGATAAGTACCAATAATTGCTGCCATTTGCGCTTCTAAAGCATCATTAAGACCTAAACTGTCGTTGATGATAACGTCTTGTAAGTAGGCTAAACCACCTTCTAGGTTTTCCATCCAAGTCGAAGTACGTTGTAATCGGTCACCGGTTTGCACGTAAAACATTAAAATGCGATCCACATATTTAACGACTGTTTCATCGTCTAAGTCGGTGGCAAATAAGTCTGCATGACGTGGTTTCATACCACCATTGCCGGCAACATAAAGGTTCCAACCACCATCGGTGGCGATAATACCGATATCTTTACCTTGTGCTTCAGCACACTCACGAGTACAACCCGAGACACCAAACTTAATCTTATGTGGTGCACGCAAACCTTTGTATCTGTGCTCTAAGTCGATTGCCATGCTCATACTATCTTGCACGCCGTAACGACACCAAGTAGAGCCAACACACGATTTAACGGTACGTAATGATTTACCGTAGGCGTGACCGGTTTCAAAACCTGCATCAACTAATTCTTTCCAAATTAATGGTAACTGCTCAACACGGGCGCCAAATAAATCAACACGAGCACCGCCGGTAATTTTGGTATACAGGTTATATTTTTTAGCAACTTCACCTAAGACAATGAGTTTATCAGGGGTTATTTCGCCACCGGCAATACGTGGCACTACTGAATAAGTACCATCTTTTTGCATGTTGCCAAGGTAAGTATCATTAGTATCTTGCAGTGATAAATGTGGTTTTTTCAGGATGTAATCATTCCATACTGAAGCAAGCACAGAGCCTGCTAATGGTTTACAGATTTCACAACCTAAACCTTTACCATGTTTTTCGAGTAGCTCATCAAAGGTTTTAATTGTTCCTACGCTAACAAGGTCGTAGATTTCACGACGAGAGTAAGCAAAATGTTCACAAATATCTTTTTTAACTTCAACGCCACGTTTTTCCAATTCGTTATCGGCAACACTTTTAACAAGCGCCGCACAACCACCACAACCAGATCCGGCTTTGGTGTCACTTTTCACTTGGCCGACATCCACGGCGCCACAATCAATCGCGGCAATAATGTCGCCTTTGGTCACATTAAGACAAGAACAAATAGTCGCAGTATCAGGCAAGGCATCAACACCTAAAGTCGGCTTGTCACCCGATGAAGGTAAAATTAAACCTTCAGGGGATTCTGGTAAGGCAATTTCGTTCAGCATATATTGCAGCAATGAATCATATTCACTGGTATCACCAATAAGCACAGCACCAAGTAATAGTTTTTTATCGCTCGATACCACGATTTTCTTATAAACACCTTCAGGTTGGTTTTCATAAGTATAGGTTAGCGCGCCTTCCGTTTTAGCGTGTGCATCACCAATTGAGCCAACATCTACGCCCATCAGTTTTAATTTAGTGCTCATGTCAGCACCAGTAAACTCAGCTGCTTCACCCTTGTCGTTAGTAACGCCAGCAATATCTTTCGCGGCAACTTTCGCCATGTTGTAGCCTGGCGCAACTAAACCGTAAATAAAGTTATTCCATAAAGCACACTCACCAATTGCATAAATGTCGCTATCAGAGGTTTTACATTGGTTATCAATAACAATGCCGCCACGAGCACCTAATTCAAGGTCAAATTCTCGGGCAAGATTGTCATAAGGACGAATACCCGCTGAGAATAAAATTAAATCGGTTTCAAGCACGGTATCATCGCTAAAACAAAGCTTATAACGACAAGTATCACCCTGTTCGATAACGTTTGTCGCTTTTGAGGTATGAACTTGCACACCTAGCTCTTCAATTTTCTCTTTTAATAAACGACCACCGCCAGCATCAACTTGCACTGCCATTAACTGCGGTGCAAATTCAACAACATGGGTTTCTAAGCCTAGCTCTTTTAGTGCTTTTGCCGCTTCTAACCCCAATAAACCACCACCGATAACCACACCCACTTTACTGACATCAGCACTGGCTTGAATGGCTTCTAAATCATCAATCGTTCGATAAACCAAGCTATGCTCTACATCACCACCAGGAATCGGTGGCACAAACGGATATGAGCCTGTCGCCAAAATAAGCTTATCGTAAGCGAATGAATCACCACTTTCGGTGGTAACCACTTTGGCAACTTTATCAATATTGGTTACTTTGGCATCGGTTTCAAAATTAACACCTAGCTCGTCATAATGCTCAGGAGTGGTTAAGGCAAGATCTGCTGCGGTTTTACCGGCAAAGTATGAAGACAGATAAACACGATCGTATGCTAATCGTGATTCAGCTGATAATACGGTAATTTGGTAATCTTCATGTTTACTCATTTCTTCAACAAAGTGGTGGCCAACCATGCCGTTACCAACCACAACAATTTTAGCTTTGCTCGACAACTGTTTACCTGTACTCATAAGGACAATCCTACTCAATTTTTCAAATCAATAATGTGCAAATAAATAAAACATTTCGGTTCAGCCTTAAGTTGCGGCAAACGTGTAATAAGGTTTTATTCAACATGTACTTGATACAGCAAGGTAAGTGCCAAGAAAATTTGTATATATTTTACAAGTGGTTAGCTTAAATCAATCAATCTAAATACCCACATTTGCACTAGGGTGATGATAACAGGGCACTCGAACGGTGCAGTGTATGGACTAAGTTTTTAGCTAAAGGTCTACTTGAGATCCAGCGGTTTTTTACTAAGATGAATATTAATAAATTTCAGCCAAGGGGTTAACATGACAGCATCTGGTAAAGCTTTTGCAATTGGACAAGTGACAATCAAAAATCAGCCTTTATGGGAGACATATAAAACGGCATTATCAGTTACTCTGTTACTTTATAAAGGCGAGGTATTGTTCAGGGGGCAAGTTAGTGAGGTGTTATCTGGTAAACCAACACATACTGATGTAGTCATCATGCAATTTGCATCTATCGAAGCACTAAACGCTTGGTTTTCTTCAGCTCAATATCAAGAAATCATTGCACTACGTGATATGGCTGCAGACGTAACATTAACGAGTTACGCGTCTTAACGCTAAAAAATTATTGAGCTTAGCCACAACAGAAAAAATAATGATGTTGCACCTTGCCAAAACAATACTGGGTTGCGCTGTAATAATGGCTGGCTCTTATATTCTGCCAATGCTGAAGCTCTAGGCTGGGACAAGTCAGCCTTCAACTCAGAATACGCTTGAAACCTTAAATTAGGGTCGGCTTTAGTCGCTTTTTCTAGCACCATATCAAGCCAAAATGGCAAGTCGGTTCGAAAATGACGAATACTTCGATATTGCCATTGTTCATAGTCTTTAAATTTATCATTTTTCTGCTTTGCACCATGACTATATTGATTAAACTCTCCTAACTTCATTGGTTTATAAGGGAGTTCACCACATAACATTTCATAAGCAATAACCCCAAGGGAGAACAAATCACTTTGATGGTCGGCGCTTAACGTTAATAGCGTCTCTGGAGCAATATAATTTAATGTGCCTTGAGGTACTGTTTCACTAATATTGTCATTATTCTCATCTAAAGAAGCAATTCGGGCAGTACCGTAATCAATAAGAAATACTTTGCCATAGGCATCAATCATGATGTTATCTGGTTTTAAATCCCGATGAATGACATCTAAACGTTGAAAGGAGCGTAATGCGGTAATAACTTGTTCAATAATTTCTCTGACTTGAGCAAGTGTCGGCTGAGGATTATCTAACATCCACTGTGCTAAGGTTTGCCCTTCAATATAGTCGCACACGTGATAAAGGAAGCGGCTATTGTCACTGCCGCGTTTTATTTTCATCACATGGGGATTATTAAGCTTTTCACCTAACCAAGCTTCTCGAATAAACCCTTGTAAATAGCTGCCATCTTCTTCAAGATTTTTCGATGGCATTTTAAGCACACAGGGCTCTTTTTCATTAGGGTGAGTGGCTAAATATAAATGTGATCGAATACTGGCATGAATAACTTTACAGATTTGATAGTCATCTATTTTATTACCAACAACCAGTGCAGGTGGGATGGCCTTATTGAATAATTCACGTTCGATTTCTGCCAGTGCTCTATTAGGCGTTTCACCAACATGAACCAGTAAACAACTGACGTTATCTTGGCTGCCATTGGCAATAGCTAATGCCGTTATTTGCTCAGCCATATCTTCTAGATCTTTGGCGAGTGGTGAATTCGATAACTGACTCAACTGTGCTTTAAGCTGTTGACTGGGAATAAAGTCATGAACACCGTCACAAGTGAGCACAAAAATATCGCCAGCTTGTACCCCAACCGACAGCACATCAACTTGCAATCGATGATCGGCACCTAACGCGCGTGTTAAGACACTATTATTTGGCCCTTGTTTTTGCTGATGCTCCGTCGTGATAGCTTCTAATTGGTCTTGTCGAAATTGACTAATACGAGTATCACCAACATGAAACACATACGCCGTTGATGATTTGATAATTAACGCTGAGAATGTTGTTAACCATTGCAAAGTATAACCAGAAGCCGCATCAGTTTGCGCGTACAGCCACTGGTTTAAACTTGATAATACTTTACCCGCAGACTTTGGCGTTGACCAAGTTGCCGGGGTGGCATAGTAATCACTGATGAATTGCGTCACTGATAACTGTGCAGCCTCTGCCGCTTTACTCGCACTTGAAACCCCATCAGCAATAACAGCAACGACACCTTTAGCACTTAAATCCGCTTGCTTTGGTACCAAGGATGCAAAGGCATCTTGGTTGACCACTTTAGCGCCAGCACAGCTATAGCCACCCAATGAAACTTGCAGTTTCATTGGTTCAGATACTTTAACTGTTCTGGTACCTTTAGCGCTTACGGTCATCATTGCTCTCTTATGCCAGTTCAAGTATTCAGTAGCGGTGGTATTAATGCCCTACTTGGATCAATTCTACTGTGCCATCTTCGAGTACTTCTGTGATTGAACCTTTAGGCTCTTGCATAAACAGTAAGGTTAAAAAGCCTAGTACCGCTGTAGCAGCAATTACCAAGAAGAAGGTTTGATAACTCACCATAGACAACACAGTTAGGTAGACTACCGCACCAACGTTACCATAAGCACCTGTCATGCCGGCAATTTGTCCGGTTAAACGACGCTTGATCAATGGTACCGCAGCAAATACTGCTCCTTCACCTGCTTGCACAAAGAAAGAACAAGCCATCGCTGTTGCCACCGCTAAAATTAACGGCCATGAGCTATCGATTAATGCCATCGCTAAGTAACCTAGCGCTAAGCCCGCGGTAAGAATTAATAAGGTTTTTTTACGACCGAATTTATCACTTAACCAACCGCCACCAGGACGAGACATTAAGTTCATAAAAGCATATAAAGATGCAAGGAGACCTGCATAAACCATATCTAAGCTAAAAGTTTCAGCAAAAAATAAAGGGAGCATAGAAACAACAGCTAGTTCAGAACCAAAGGTAGCAAAATATAATACATTCAGTACCGCAACTTGCTTAAATTGATATTGGTGAATTTCAGGCACTTTTTCTTTAAATAAATGGCCATTAACTTGGTAAGTTTTTCTCACCTCTATGATGAACAACACCACTAAACTTACATAGGCAGCTACTGTCATATCATTAGATAACAGACTTACCCCTTCTGGTGATAACTTCCATGTAAGTAAAGCTAGCGCTGCATACATAGGTAGCTTCATCAGTAGCAATAAGTAAAAATCACCAACACTAGTCACTTCCATTGCGCCTGTTTGCTTAGGCTTAAAGTAAGTTGCGCCTTTTGGCGTGTCGGTAACATTGGCATACCAAATAAAACTAAACAGTAAGCTCAATAATCCGGTTAAAGCAATGGCATAGCGCCACGCTTCCTCAACACCAAAAGCATTACCAATAAATAACGCAATCATAGGTAAAGACATTGCTGCTGCCGCAGAGCCAAAGTTACCCCAACCGCCATATATTCCTTCTGCAGTTCCTAACTCATTTGCCGGGAACCACTCACTTACCATGCGAATGCCGATAACAAAGCCAGCACCAATAAAGCCGAGTAAGAATCTAGCTAACGCTGCCTGTTCAAAGTCCTGTGCTAAAGCAAACATAAAACACGGTAAACTACATACCGCTAATAACACGGCGAATGTCAGTCTAGGTCCATATTTATCCGTTAACATGCCAATAATAATACGCGCAGGAATAGTCAGTGCGACGTTTAAAATCAGTAAGGTTTTTATTTCACTACTGCTTAACCCTAAACTATCTGCAATAACAGCAAGTAAAGGTGCATGGTTAAACCAGACGAGAAAGGTGATGAAAAAAGCCATCCAACTTAAATGCAGGATTTTCATTTTTCCAGTGAATGACAACAACTTGATGCCTATTTGGTTACTCATAGTTTTGCTCCATAAAATTTATATAACTTTATAGAGCAAACTAAGTGCCAGAGATTAATTGCTTTTTATTTGCATGCTTTTCAAACAGTTAACGATTTATCATATTCAACTGAAACTTAAAACTGCACCCATTAAGGTGATTCGCACCGCTAAAGTGCAACTGATAACTTTTGCCATAACGCTTAATCCAAACAGATAAAAGGGCGAATTCAGGGTTATTCTTGGGCTTTTGCTTTAGCAATTAAACCGACTTCAAGTGCTTCAAACCAATCTAGAAAGCGTTTAACATTATCCCCTTTAAATATGCGACCATGTTGTGGACACATCATCTCAATGTCTAGCTTTCTCACCCGTTTTACCCAATCATTTTTTGCTTCATTTGATGGCATCCAACGCTGATGAAACATTTTCATCTTATCTATATGTTCATCAAAATCTTCAACAAACAATGGCGCATCAACGGTTTCAAGCGCAGCACCGATATCTCCGGACATCAATATTTTTGCTTCTTTATCGTAAACATTAAAGTTGCCTGACGAGTGCAAATAGTGGGCAGGGATAAAGTCTAGTGTCACTTGGTCTATCTTTAATGAACTACCTTCATCAGGGATCGCTGAATAACTAATATTATTCATACCAAAGTGTTTGATAAAACTCTCCCAGATCCAAGGAGAATGTAGGGTTGCCGAGGGCAATGCTTGGTCCCACAAGCCCAATGAAGAGATAATATCGGGATCTTGATGGGAGGCAAAAAGATGGGTTATTTTGTCAGCCGGCAATTGCTTAATCACTGCAGACAACATTGCCGAAAACAATTCGATACCACCGGGATCCATAAGCAGTGCGTTTTTATTTGAAATAACAATATATTGGTTGGTATCTATAATTTGTTCAGGCTTTTCGTCATCACGGCCAAACATTAACCAGGTATGGGAGTTGTTTTCAAAAAGTTTATGGGTTTTCATCTGCTGTCCCTGTTTTTAGTATTATTTTAAAACGTGCTGTGGGGTGAATTAATACTCTTCTAGAGTAGATACCATTTGTTGCGAGTAATGAATATGCTCTTTAATTTTACTGGCAGCACCTTCAACATTATCGGCAACGTTAATTAATGCATCTTGGTATTGTGTGCCTGCTTGCGAGGCTTCAACACGAGATAGCGTTGCCAGTATTACGGCATTGCGTAATTCACTACTGAGCATCTCAAGTTCATCGCTTAACCTATCTATTTGCCGTCTGTAGCTGAAATCAAGCTTTGCTTGTCTGGTTAAGCTGCGCTGATGCACCTCATCTAAACTGCTGATAAACTCAGAATCTTTTGCTTTAACAAAAACAACTTTAAAGTGCGCAATGGCTGAGTCTGCTCGCACCTTATCAGCAGACGTTTGGCTCAAGTTAGCGGCTAATTTATTAATTTTTCTGGAAGATTTAATGGTTATTTCTGCTAAACGATCAATAAAATCTGTTAATGGCCGAAAGCCTGCCGCACGTTCACCGGCACGCAAAGCCACAGCTCTGGCATTACTAGCAGTTAAAGAGAGTTGTTGGGCTATACGAGTAGCTTGGTCAAGTTTAGCGGCAATTTCTGCAACAGAAACAAAGTAGTTATTGGATAGTTCAGACATTAAATTTATGATTATCTAAGTTGTCTAATAACTATAGTTGGAGATGTAAGCTGTTGCGCAGCGAAGCTTACTTTATTGATCTAGATCAAGCTTTTTAGATTCGAAAATTCCTTAAAGCCCAGCTTAATCGGCTCTAAGGTCAGTTTTGATTGAACAGACGAGAACTACTTAACGGTTTGGGTATAAAACTCACTGATGTATTGACCACCTTTTATCTTAGCGATAAGACGCAACTTGTAACTGTCACCTTTATTAGCTGTGAGTTTGCCTATTGGCGTGTTGCTATACCAATAGTAAGGGCTTTCTTTCATGCCCAAGGGATAAGGCGTCATTTTGTCACTTTTATCTACCAGAAATAACGTAGCGCTATCAAGTGGAAAAGTAGAATTGATTTCTGTAACACCTGCAGCATCCGAAACACTCACTTTAAACTCACCTGAAGTCAGAACACAGCTTTTATTTACGATATCGCAGTGTCCCTCCGGCGATAATTGGATAATCTTATTATCATTTGCTTGCGACTCTTCATAAAAGTCAGCCCCAATGAAGCCAAAAATGGCAAGGAAAGGCGCGACCATAAAGGCAAGTTTTGTATGTTTGTTCATAGCATTTATCTTCTTATAATTATTAGTAGCCTACGTAGGCTAATTTGAGATGAGAGAAAGAATTATGGTAATTAGACTTAGCGTCATCGGGTGTGTCACCAATGATATGGTCGAATAATCAAATTACCATAAGTCATTTTCAAGCAATAGCATAGCGCTTAATAAAAAAGGCCAAACGACTAACTATTAATATTGTCGCCTGACCTTTTATTCAATGCTAGGCGTAAGTTAACTTACGCCATTATCACTGTATACTCTAGTGATCGTGTGCTGCACCAGCACCCGTTGGAACACGCATGTGGTCAACCATATCTTGTATTTCAGCTGGAGCTGGACCAGTTACTTTAAGCATAGCGAAGGCTACTGCAAAGTTAACTAACGCACCGACTGAACCAAAGGCATTTGGAGAGATACCGAAGAACCAGTTAGGACCCATGTCACCTAGGAATGAAGTACCTGGGATAAACATAACACCCTTGTGTTGGAATACGTATAACATAGTTACACCGATACCAGCAATCATGCCAGACACAGCCGCTTTACCAGACATTTTCTTAGAGAAGATACCCATCATTAGTGCTGGGAAGATACTTGATGCAGCTAGACCAAAGGCTAGTGCAACCGTACCGGCGGCAAATCCTGGTGGGTTCATCCCTAGATAGCCCGCAAATAGAATGGCCACCGTCATGGTTACACGACCTGCTAACAATTCATTCTTCTCAGACATATCTGGAACAAAGACACCCTTCATCAAATCATGAGACACTGATGAGGATATCGCTAATAATAAACCAGCGGCTGTTGATAGTGCTGCGGCTAAACCACCCGCTGCAACTAATGCAATAACCCAGTTAGGTAAATTAGCAATTGCTGGGTTAGCTAGTACCATAATGTCACGGTCAACTTTAACCATTTCATTAGTTGCTGCATCAGCAGTGTACTGAACTTTACCGTCGCCATTTTTATCTTCAAATTGTAATAGACCAGTTTTTTCCCAATCTTTAAACCACTGAGGACGCTCAGCATATTCAAGGTTTTGACCTGCTGCTGGTTCAATAGTGTTCATTAGGTTGAAACGAGCCATAGCACCAACTGCTGGAGCAACAGTATAAAGTAATGCGATAAATACTAATGCATAACCTGCAGACTGACGTGCTGCTTGTACTGAAGGTACAGTGAAGAAGCGCATGATTACGTGAGGAAGACCCGCAGTACCAATCATCAGTGACATAGTGTATGCGAACATGTTTAATGTGCCGCCCATGTTTGAAGTTGTGTACTCTTTAAAGCCTAAATCAGTAACAACCATATCCAATTTATCAAGTAAGTAAACACCACTACCATCAGCAAGTGTTGAACCTAAACCTAATTGTGGGATTGGGTTACCGGTAAGTTGTAATGAAATAAATA
>CAJXPG010000156.1 GCA_913057925.1 uncultured Colwellia sp.
GAGATCTAGTACGGTCTCGTGGGCTCGGAGATGTGTATAAGAGACAGGTGTTAATCAATTTGTTTTAAATCAAATTCAATTAATGCGGAATGATGCTAACCGTCCTCTCGTTATAACTTCAGGCGGGAGGTGTTCAAATCATCCTAACGAGAAAGGACGCAAAGGAACTGACCATCAAAACTGTATCTCTGTTGATATTGCATATAAAACAATATTAGAGCGCAATGAGTTAATGGTTTTGGCTGGTAGATATGGCGCAACTGCTGTGGCTGCTGGTAATGGGTTTGTGCATTGCGCTTGGCGTACTCTGGGTGTTGGGGATTATAGGGTCAGAACATGGGAATACTAAGTTTAATGTGGTAAAATTAATTTTTAACGAATATTAAGGTTTTGATATGGCTAACGGAAAAACACGACCAAAAAAAACAACTAACAGAAGTAAAAACAAGAAGAAATAATGTATTTTTATCAATTAGTGATAATTGCATTCTTGATCGTAGCGGTAGTTGCAACCCGTAAAGATGGCGAGGTTTTATCTATTGCTGCTTTTCATTTATTTAGTATTGCAATGTACTATTTTATAAGTAGCGAGAATTATAATAATTATTATATCGTTATGTGCTTTCTATCGTTATCTGTAGGATTAATGCTAAGCCAAAGGTTTTTTGTCGCTGCTATGTGTTCTTATGCGTTAGTATTGGTTAATTTGGTTGGTTATTTGTTGTGGTATAAACACTATCCTCATCATCTGTACGATTTTCTTTCTGCTATAATCCTCGTCATACAATTTATTTTTATTTTGCCAAAGGTGATATTAAATGGAATTGATACAACTATTGATAGATATTCTATGGTTAGCGGTTGCCGTTTTAATGACCATAAAGAGTATGCTACAATGCATAAAAAGCCACAAACGCAAGAAGATAAAAAATGAGCGGAGAGATAAAGCAGGCAGCGAATGAAGTAGCTAATCACCCAAAGGTAGCTATAGGTTTAGCTGCTTTTTTTACGTCCCACTTATGGATTGATTACGGTGAGCCTGTCATTAAAGGTGTTGGTACTATATTGGGGTTAGTTGTAGTCTGTATGGTTATATACAAGTTGCATTTAGAAATTAAAAAGTTAAAATCCAGCGATAAAAATTCGAAGGTAGACTAATGACTAAAAACGCAGTATCTAAAGAGTGGGCATTTACCGATAAAGGTACACTGAATAATTATAACAGTTGGCAGCCTGACGGTAGCAATTCTTTTGTGGCAACAGGCACCGGCTTTGGCGTTGGTCCTACTGTAGTTATGTTTGATAGGTTCTTAGGTCAAGCCGATGGCGAGACTGTAAATCAAAATGCTGATGTTGGTTCGTGGAGAGCAGCTGGTAACTTCTCTTTTAACAATAGACCTCCTATTATAACGTTTGATGGTAGAAAGGGCGTATCTCATAATGACCCTGCTGCTGGACAAGGTAATACTAGATTCGGGCTAGGCGTTGAAAACTTAGATTACGTGCGTTTTACTGAGTTCTGTAAGGCAGGCGTACCAGCAGGTAAGACCTTTCCTGGAGCTACTGTAGCAGAGACGTTCCCTGCGGTTAGTTCTATTAAACCTAACTGGCATAATGGCTACGGCTGGAACGGCTCTAACGGTGAGATAGATATAGTTACTTGGCAGCACAGCGGTAGCGGAACATTCTACGCTACAGGTAATAACATAGAAGGCCACCAAATCAATGGACTTGCTAGTGCTTGGGAGTGGGATGAGTGGAATAGTGTGCTATCTATTTACCAGCCAGATAGTCCTGACATTCAAGGACCTAATGGTAAGAGTAATATTCGAGTAGTTAACAGTGCTGGTAGTTATGTAGAATTACAAGACCCGTTTGCTTGCTGGAAGAGTTTAGGAGACCCACTGCCTACACCTTTTAAGTTTGATAGAGTAGGTGTCTTTGCTTGGTCAGGTAACGGAACTCATACAGACTCACAGTTTGTTATGACAAGTTACTATTTAGCTGTTGGGGATAACAGTTCTAAGTACATAGCTCTTGCTAATAACGTAGATATAACACTAGCTACTGATATAGATGTTATATGCTGGGACGCATGGACAGACACAAGAGTTGATTTCACGCCATCTGATGCTGAAATAGCTGCTCACACACATTGGTTTATAATGGATGACCAAGCAATATTGGCTACCGGAGCTTTAGCATGAGTATAACACGCGTAGGCAGCGCTTATGGGTTAATGACTGCGGATATCTCTGGCTTAAGTGTACAGGAGGGAGACTTACTTTTAGTCTTTGCTACACGAAAGGATAACGCAGGGATAGCCACGCAGCCTAACTACACTACTGTATTCCAAGATAATACAACAATAAGTACGTTACTTTCCTATAAAGTAGTAGAGAGTGGGGCAGAAACCTTGCCCACATGGTCTTCCGCTACTGTAAGTGTCCATGTGTATAGGTCTGATTCAGTTGATCTAGTTACAGGGGGACATTCTCCTTTCGTAGCAGGTACTACCAATAATGCTCACTTCCCAGAAGTTACAATGGATAGTACGGATGGTTCCTCTTGGGTTGCTAACTTTTATGGATACTTAGATACTTTAGAACTTCCAGCATTAACTGGAGCTACTAAAGTAGGATATATTAGAAACTGGGGAGTAAATACTTCTCAAACTACTTTTGATTCTAATGGAGGTGTTGTTGCATGGCCTACCACTAACTCTTCTACTGGGGAATATGGTATAAACACCACCGTTAGTGTTGAGATTAAAGAGTTTATATCTAGTGTTATTATAACGGATACGACAGACCCTTTAACCACTAATACTCAAGCAACTATAAATTTAACCGGTGGTCAAGCCTCTCAAGGCTCAGGTAGTGTTGTACAGCGACTTAACTCTGACAATACAGTAAGCGAACTTACTACTATAGATACGTGGTCAGATACTCAGATAATCGTTAACTCTACAGATATAGAATCAAGTAGCTTAGCTTACGGCACTCATGATTTCTTAGTGGCCGCTGACAATGGGGACGATGATTTTGTTACGTTTGAGTGCTTGCCCGTGGCTGGGCGGAGCTTTGTTGATCTAGGTTTACTTGCTGAGGCAGGAGTTAGATTAGAGGCTATATCTGATTTAGATGCTGGCGATCAAGTTAGATATCAGAGTGTGCTTTACCAAGGGGGTAGTCCTACTGCGTATAGCGTAACAGTAAATGATGACGCTACCTTTACTGTAGACGGGAGCACTCCAGACGGTTCTTATGCTTTTGAGATAAAGATTTGGGATGTAAGTGATAGTACGTGGGGCTTACCAGTTAATCAAATAATAACTATTAACGATGGTGTTATTGTTTCAGTTACAAATGAGGTTACAAGGAAATCAATGATTAGACCAATGATAAGGGCGATGATAAGGTCAATGACAAGACCAATGATTGGCGCTATTAAAAGATATTTCATAACGCTAGACCCAGTGGTTAACGCTCACTATACGCTATCGACTCCTATTACGTTCACGGGTGATTTTAGATGTGATTTTGAATTTCAGTTAAACTTAGCGACTGGCGACCACGCAATTATCTCAGACGGCCTAGCATTAAATCTGTCATGGTTTAGAGTTGACGCCACTAATGGCGGGTATGAAGTACAATTAAATGGTACTTTCTACTCGCAAGTAGGTATGTTTACTCCTGACGCCAGATTGCATACAGGCTATTTTGAGAGAATAGGCTCTACCATGAAGGGCTTCCTTGATGGGGTTGAAGTGTTTTCTGCGACCGTAGTAACCACCTCAATAGAGGTAGGTATGATTGGTGCGAGGGGCAACGGAAGTCAATACTTCGACGGAATCTTAGCCAACCCTAAGTTCACTGATAACTCAGGAACGCCAGTGACAACTACTTTCAAACTAGGCGAGCCGACTGCTAATTCAGAGTTGAGTGTAGAGGGCAATAACACTGTAAACTATATAAACATACCTACTACAGATAGAGAAGAGTTTCAATTAAGTGGTGATGGTGCTCAGTGGGATAATATAAGTCCTGAGCCTCAAGAGTTACCGTCAGTAATAGAGATAGCTTAATGAAAATAAAATCAATGGGTGCATTTATCGTGATAAGCAACTTAATATTCTACGGGGGTTATTATGTATTATGCAATGTACAAAGTATTTGCTGAGCCTATTTTAAGTAATCAACCTAAGGCGGCTCAGTATGATAATCAAACCATAATCTTAACAAGTATATGTCCTGTGACATTCAAAGGTGAGATTAACGATATATCTAAACTGGGTTTTGATGAGTTAGATGAGGGCAACGGTTTATCTCCTGAGCAACTAACAGCATTAGTTGACTCATTAAGAGCGCAAGAGCCTAATAAAATGCTTTTAAAAATGACTAAACAACAAGGTAGGTGGTTATATGATAATCATCCTGCATTTAAACGTAAAGAGGATGTATAAATGGCAACATTAACAAATGACAGAACACAGGATATTATCAAGGGCGGCACGTATGTATTTAAAACTAGCGGGTCGTTAGATATTCAAATTCAAATAGATACCGAGGGATTCGCAACAATTCCTGACGGTGTTATATCTGGCGCTACTACAGGTCAAGTACTGGAGCTTCCTGTATGCACATTAAAAGTTATTAACGCAGGCACGGAAACATTAACTTATAGTAGGGTTGAGTAATGGCAGGCGGTAGACCTACAAAAATGACACCAGAAGTTATCCAGAAATTAGAGGATGCTTTTACTTGGGGGTGTACTGACTTAGAGGCTTGCTGTTATGCGGATATTAGCAAGACAGCTTTATATGAGTACTGTCAAAAAAATAACGAGTTTGCGGAGCGAAAAGAAACCCTTAAAAATCAGCCTTTAATGAAGTCCCGTAGGATAATTAATCAAGCTTTAGATGATAACGATTTAAATACAGCTAATAGAGTTGTTGATCGTAAAGAAGGCCAGAAGATTAAACAGGATATAACTAGTGGCGGCAAGCAAATAAACTCTTGGGTTGTTAGTCCAGTGACCACGGATAAGAATGGCTAACATAGATTTACGAGTTACAGACAAGATAGCTTGGTTGCTGTCTAAACCTAAGCGCATAAAAATAGCGGTAGGCGGTCGAGGTTCAAGCAAGTCTATTGGTGTTGGTGATATCATGTTGATGTTAGCTGACCACGGCGAAAGGATATGCTGTACAAGGGAGTTTCAAAACTCTATTGATGACTCAGTGCATGAAAGTTTAAAGCAAGAGATTGACAGGTTAGAGATAGAAGGGTTCGAGGTTCAAAACAATAATATTTATTCATCAAGTGGTGGAGAGATATTTTACAAAGGCTTAGCAAGAAATATTACAAGCTTAAAGTCTATTGCCGGTGTAAAAAAACTATGGATTGAAGAGGGTGAAAGCGTAAGCGAGAAAAGCTTAAAAGTTTTAACTCCTTCTATACGCTCTAGTGTTAAAGATAATTTGAATGATGAAGGTGATCCCCCTGAGATTTGGATAACAATGAACAGGAATTCAAGGCAGGATGCTATAAGCAAAAAGTATTTAGCAAGGGCTGAGCAGTCACTGGAGCGAACAGGTTATTACGAAGATGACCTTATGATGGTTGTTGAGGTTAATTATACTGACAACCCATGGTTTCC
Source organism: uncultured Colwellia sp. (assembly GCA_913057925.1). Taxonomy (GTDB): domain Bacteria; phylum Pseudomonadota; class Gammaproteobacteria; order Enterobacterales; family Alteromonadaceae; genus Colwellia. Next base: position 5,662 of record CAJXPG010000156.1, read on the forward strand.
TACAGAGCTAGAGCAAGAACGGTTAGATGACAAAGCAAATTTAAGCGAAGATGAGTATGACCATATTTGGAACGGACATTACAACGAAACAGTTGAAAGAGCTATTATTAAAAAGTCTTGGTTCGATGCTGCTATTGATAGTCATATTAAGCTTGGTATTAATCCTACTGGTGCGGTTGTTGTTAGTCACGATCCAGCTGATGAAGGTGGAGATTCTAAAGGCTACGCTTGCCGCAAAGGGATACTGTACACGGACATTGACGAGATAATAGCTAAAGACGGCAACGAAGGTTGTGATGAGGCAACCAGCAGAGCTATAGCGGCTAATGCTGATTTATTTGTTTGGGATGGTGACGGAATGGGCGCGCTATTACGCAGGCAGATAAGCGAAAACTTCAAAGGCATTAAATGCGACTTAAGAATGTATCGCGGCTCTAATGAAGTAGAGGATAAGAAAGCTAAGTATGACGGCTTAATGTCTCTAGGCAGCAAAGACAAACCAAAAACTAACGCTGACACTTTTTATAATAAACGCACTCAATACTACATGAAGTTAGCACAAAGGTTTTACAATACTTGGTTAGCTGTAGAGAAGGGTCAATATATAGACCCGGATACAATAATAAGTATATCAAGTGAAATTAAGCTAATAGATAAATTACGTTCAGAGGTTTGTAGAATACCAAGGAAACAAAACGGCACTGGCAAGATTCAACTGATGAGCAAAAAAGAAATGAAAGATAAACATGACATCGACTCCCCCGGCATGGCTGACTGTTTAGCTATGGGCGAGGAGATACCACACGTAACAAAAGAAAACGTAACAAGAGAGTTTGTATCATTATGGTAGACATCGACTTTGAAGATCATGCAAATGTATTGCTAATGGTGGCTGAGGCACAAGAACCTGAACAATATGGAAGAGAGCGAGTACAGACTCAAAAAGACTTTTGCCTTGTATCCATGTGGGATGATACCACTACTAAGATGATGGACGGAAGATATCGTGGTGAGTTCGATCAGATATCACCAATTAACGATCAAATATCTGGAGAGATGGCAAACTCTAACTTTGCGATAAGTGTTAGCCCTGCCGGTGGTGGAGCTACAGAAGATGTTGCAGATACTTACGCTGGCTTAATTCGTAACATAGAGAATATATCAAATGCTGACGCTTTGTATTCACAGATAGGTGACTCGCTTGTCATGGCTGGTCTAGATGGGTTTGAAGTTGTTCAAAAGTTTTTAGACGCAAACACATTCGATCAAGATTTAGTGTTTGAGCCAATAACAGATTTTTATAAATCTGTATGGTTCGACCTTGGCGCAGCTAAACAAGATAAATCCGACGCTACTTGGGCTATAAAACAAAAAGAAATGCCAGCAGCAGCATATAAAAAGATGTTCCCTGAAGGTAAGGGTGTATCAATGGGTGACGGGTTAGACACTACAGATAATTACCAACGAAACAAATATGAATCAGTAACGGTTGGTCAATTGTATTATAAGAAATCCGTTGATATCGAATTGGTTAAAATGACATCTGGCGCAGTATATGAAAAGAACGAAAAGTTTTTATCTATTCAAGATGAGCTAGCAGAATCAGGCGAATTAATAGTTGATGAAAGGGTGCGTAAATCATGGAGAGTCTATTCTAGACTGCTAGATGGAAGCGATTGGCTAAAGCCAGCAGAGAAGACGGTATTTAGTTTTATTCCATTAGTTCCTTTTTACGGTAATTACTCAAAGTTCGACACTAAAGACGTTTACTTTGGTAAAACATGGAAATTAATGGACTCTCAACGAGGTCTAAACTTTGCTGTTAGCTCTGAGACTGAAGATGTAGCAATGACCCCTACCGATGGCGTATGGATGTCTAAAGCACAAGGAGAGGGCGAAGACTATTCTAGGATGAACATAGATAGAAAGGCTGTAAGGTTTTACAACCCTGACGCTGAAGCACCGCCACCGTTCAAACTACAAAGAACATCTGGTAACCCTGCCATGCAAACAGCTATGGCAACATACCAACACCTGTTAAATACTACCGGTAATATGGATGACCCAAGTATGGGACAAAACCCTGGCTTACAATCCGGTATTGCTATTGATTCTTTAATTGGTCAATCGAATAACGGTAATGTTAAGTGGTATAAGTCAATGGAGGTAGGCATCTGTCATGCTTTCCGTATTTGTGTTGATGCTTTACCTCGATTGATGGACGGAGCAAGACAACAAAGAGTGCTCGGTGAAGATGGCACAGATAAAATGGTCGAATTAAACACCACTGTCTTTGATAGTGAGACTCAATCGAACGTTGAAATTAACGACCTGTCAAAAGGTGTTTATGATGTCACCTGCTCAATGGGTGCGGCATTCCAAAACCAACAAGAGAAAGAAAGCGAGCGATTATTAAATATGCTTGCTGTTGACCCAGCCATGATAGAAATATCAAGAGATGTATTATATAAGAACCAAGTTGGCTCAGGCATGAGTGTCGTAGCTGACAGAGCACGTAAATTAGGCATACAAAATGGAACTGTTGACCCTAGCGAATACACACCAGAAGAGCAGCAAGAGCAACAAGCTTTAGCTCAACAACAGGCCAATCAACCACCACAGGAAGATCCTTTAATGGTGGCAGCAAGAGCAGAAGAGCAAAAAGCTCAAGCTGATATGGCAGAAGCCCAAAACAAACAGATGCAAGTGCAATCAGAATTCCAGATTAAGCAGCAAGACCAGCAAATTAGAATGATGGAGATTCAACTTAAACGTGATGAATTCGACAGAGCTGGACAAGCTAAATTTAATAAGGAAATGATTGACGCTGAACAGAATCAACAGAAGATTGATTTAGATCAACAAAAACTACAAATTGAATCTACTTTCAAAGCTCAAGCAGCGCAACAACAGGAGATTAATGACGCTATAAATAATCTCAAGGTGTTACGTGAGGCTATGGGAGTTGATGCGATAGTTGGTCCACATAACCAAAAGGCTTATATAGACCAAGCTAAGATAGTTGATGACAAACAGGAGAGCTAACAACTAGGGCTCTTACCAACTGTATTACTAAAACACTTAGGAGCGGCTAACATTCTAGCCGCTTTAGCTCCACACTCACACGTTATGCTTGTAACATCATCTTTAGCCAGTCTTTCGTATTGACGATGACATGTTCCGCATTTGAATCGTCTAAGTTTTTTCATCTGGTGCACCTTTAAATAGATCCTCTGGGTGTACTCTAGTGATCGTTCCGTCGGTGTTAACAATAGTTGCTGATACGCCATGATGAACAACATCGTCATACCAAACACTATCTAGCTTCTTAGTTACTTTGTAATCAACAACTACATCACCCTTTAAAAAATATGAACCATCAACCCCTCGAACATAAGCACCGCTCTTAGTAAGTAGTTTATTAGGCTCTCTACACATGAATGATGATATTGCTATAGCCCCACCTTCACGAGAGGATACCTCTTTACCTTTACCCTCATACCTAACCTCTTCAATCTCATAACCACTAGCCTCTATAAAAGCTCTTAATAGTTTCTCTGTGTTATTCACTACCTTTCTCCTTGATCATATCAGCTAAGTGAGCGCCAACCTCACCCTGCAATGAAGCATTATCAATATTATTATATACGTCAACGCAATCATTTATTAACTCTTCATCAACATCAGGACGTAATGCCCTTAGTATATTTGCTATATCTGTGTTATTCATTGTCTTTAGCCTCATATGGTGCTGGTCTCTTAATGGTTACTGTGTCAATGCAATTGTCGCTCAATCCATTCTTGTATGATAAGTAAGTCATATCAATTATTATTTGTTTAATAGGCATTAAGTACCAAGGTATGTTGATGGTATGTTTTTTAAACCTAACAAAATCCTCTTTTTCTTTTTCTGCAAAAATATTAGCCGTAGCATTATTGAGAACCCTGTTAGCTTCAAACTTACGCACAAACTCTCGCATAATGTATTTATCTCCTTCACTCATCTAACAACTCCTTCAACTTATCAGCATCAGCTCCAGCATCAACAGCAGCGTTTAATACATCAGTTAGTAACTGCTCAACATCATTGTAAGCAACAAACTCAAGGTCATGCAGTGTTGCTTTCTGGTTTATTAACCTGCGCGTGTATTTTTTAATCATCACTTAAATCCTTTGGTGGTAATGCTTTACCTAGCCGCTCAAGAATAAAACCCTCTTTAATTAACCTTTCTTTAAAATGATGATACATTTCTTCTATTGTTACAGCACAGTTAAATCCTTTGTATTTTTTGATTTGCACGTACTCATCACCTAGCACATCAAAAAAATCAGATTGGCTGTTGTATTTTTTAATCATTGTTTACATCTCCAGTATTTTTTTATTTTACATCTTTGGTGTGACTTCCTGTTGAATCTTTTTGTTTTTCTTTTATGGAGCTTGTTTTTTGCTGTCATCACAACATCGCCAGTAGAATAACCTATAGTTGGCGACCATGATTGGCATAAAGACTCTATCTCACTCATTCTTCTACC
>CAJXPG010000157.1 GCA_913057925.1 uncultured Colwellia sp.
CTACACAGAGTAGATCGTCGGCAGCGTCAGATGTGTATAAGAGACAGGACCAACATCGCTTGCTAACTTTTTTAATTCATCTGCACATACGGTATGCATTTCACGTGCTTTGCGTTCTTGTTCTGCTTCATCTGTACTCGCAGAATGGCGCAGTGAAATAACTAATTTACCGCCCGGTTTAAGTAAGTTGGCGAGCTTTCGAATTGAACGTGCCCGATCACTTACCGGGATATGCATCCAAACAGCGCTTAGTAAGATTAAATCAAAGCTAACTTCTTGTTTGGTGATAGTACTTAATGCCGGTAATGAATCAGTGAACCACTTAACATTAAGGCCTTCTGTTTGACGTGCGCCAAGCTCTGCCAGCAAATTGGCAGGTTCAACGGCAATAACTTGAGTATTGTTGTTGTCGCCGTGTTTGTTCACTGACGCTTCAGAAATATATTTAGCATCGCGGCCTGAGCCTGCACCAATATCTAAAATGCGGGCATTGGGATTTTTTATAATAGCAGGCAAGAGTTGATTCCAGCTTTGATGTACCTGCTCAAATGATGTTGATAGGTATTGCTCGGCTAGTGCTTCTGCATTTTCATTATAAAACTTAGGTGGCAAGCGCGTATTCCTTTCGCGAGTTCATAGATATATGGGTATTTTGACACATGTACAATCTAGCAATTGTTATTCTTTGTCAACTTATTGAGGATTAATTTTGTTATTTAAATCATAGATTAAGGAATAAACAGTTCATTTTCTACTTTAAACGCTAGAACTACAGCTTTCAGCTATATAAAACGATACTAACAGTAGCGTTATTGCAGCATTGATAAGAAAACACTTCCCTTTGGTGACAACAACCAAAACAAAGCGCCAACATTAATCACTACTGTAAACCAGAACATATTTCTAAATGCTCTTTTTTGAGACTTGTGCCTTAGCCGTTGTTGCGCAATTGCAGCTCCCGGCCAACCACCAATGAGTGAGAGCATATGCAAAGTACTTTCTGCAGTGCGCCAAGCGCCGCGTTGTGCTTTAGATTTATCAAATGCATAGGCAATAAAGGTGATAAAACTTACACCGAAGTAAGTCAGTACTAACTTTTGAGGGATATTTCCTAGAAAATAAGCTGCGGTTAATAAAAGTAGGAATATAACTGATACGTAAATTGAAAAGTGACTAGGTTTGTTTGCTTGTTTTTTCTTTAGCTTTTCACCTGAGAAGGTCGCTTCATCTGCGCAGTATCGTCCTTGCTTATCTTTGGCTATTGAGAAGGTAATAACATCATTTACTTTTGGTGTACGACTTCGATTAGCTAAAGCATTTTTATGGATAAAAACGTGCTCTCCGCCACCATTAGGCGCAATAAAGCCAAAGGCTTTAGCTTCATTCCAATTTATTAATTTTCCCTTTAAACGCAACGCACTCATTCCTTGAACAAAAAAACTAAAATCTAGCTTAACTCATTAGTTATATTAATGAAATGCGTTAATAAGCTGTCATTGATTTGTAGAGATTTTTTTGATGGGCATACTTTTCTAATATATACTCGTTCGAAATTCAAGGAGGATTTTTTTATGCGTAAACATATTCATATTCTATTAGTTTCACTCTTAGCCATAATGACCTCTGGCTGTATTAATCAACCTGTAACTCAATCACCTGAAAAACAGGCTGTATCTCTTCGTAATGCAGTAAACACAAACAACTTTGATTTACTGACTCACTCTATTCCCCTACCAATAATTCTTCGTAAGCAAGAGTGGAAAACAGCCGATGATGGATATGGTTATGTCTTGGGTTTAAAGAACACGCTAATAGTAAATAATACTGAAGAGCTAAACGAGGTATTTAGTATATTAAAAAATGTAGAAATTGAAGGTGACTCCCCGATAGAGCAAAAGTTCACTCTGGCAGATTTTACAGAGGAGTTTTCTGGTATTGAGCACTATTGGGAGCCTTTGGAGCTAGTTGTTTTTGTCCGTGGGCAAGGTGATGTTGAACATATTGTAGTTTTAGGGTTAGACAAAAGATCTTCTAAACTGCGTGCAATATATATTAATTAATTTAAGCAATAAATATGAGCTAGGATGGCTAATCAATTCGAAACAAAAGTCATTTGGCCACTGTTAAATTTAGCTATTTTTAAGAACAGCCAAAACATAATGTTTAATACATTCGGTACTCAACTATGTATGAAGTGAGTTAACCGGAAAATAAACGCAAAAAGGCCGATACATTATGTATCGGCCTTTTATTAAATAATTTAATCTAGTGGTGCGGATGGGGGGACTTGAACCCCCACGACCTAAGTCACCAGCCCCTCAAGCTGGCGCGTCTACCAATTCCGCCACATCCGCGCAATACTAGATTATTTAACTCTTTTAACTTTAACTATTCGCTAAGTTGAGGCTTAGCTAGTACAAGTTTAACTAGTCTGGAACGTCGCTATCTTTTTCTTTCTTAGCAGGTTCGTCAGAAGCAGGAACATCGCTGTTTTGTGCTGCTGGAATAGTAGCTGGTTCAACGCTTTCACTAGGAATGGCATCAACCGCTTGTTCAGCAGGAACTGCAAGGTTGTTCCACTCATCAACGGCTTTGGTACGATTAGCTGTTAAGTTACCTAAGATTAAGCTGATAGCAAAAAATGCTACGGCTAGGTAAGTTGTTGCAGACGTTAGGAAGTTACCTGAACCACCTGAGCCAAAAACTGTGGCAGAAGAGCCAGCACCAAAAGATGCGCCCATGTCTGCGCCTTTACCTTGTTGAATTAACACTAAACCAATTAGGGCTAAAGCAATAAGTACGTAGGCGATAATTAATACTTGATACAACATTTCTATTTTCCTTTCGCTGCTGAACAAATCACTTTGAATTGTTCGGCTTTTAAACTAGCACCACCGATAAGACCACCGTCTATATCAGCTTGTGCGAATAATTCTTCACAGTTAGCCGCGTTAACGCTGCCACCGTAGAGTAATGGTACTTTAGCCGCCACAAGCTCATTTTGTTGAGCTAAAAACTGACGAATAAACTGATGTGTTTCTTGTGCCATCGCACTTGATGCCGTTTTTCCTGTGCCTATAGCCCAAACTGGCTCATAAGCGATAACAACACCACTAAATTTTTCTATGCCAACTTCATCAATAACTGGTTGAAGCTGTGCTGATAAAACAGTTTCTGTTTGTTCAGTTGCACGCTCTGCTTCACTTTCACCAATACAAAGAATAGGTGTTAAGCCAGCGTTTAATGCTGCTTGAACTTTTTTAGCAACTTGCGTAGACGTTTCTTTGTAGATGCTTCTTCGCTCTGAATGACCAACAATAACATAATTAATGTTTAAGTCTTTCAACATTGCCGTGGATATTTCACCGGTAAAGGCACCACTGTCATGTTCATTCACGTTTTGTGAACCAACATTAATTGCTTCGTTTAACTTCGCTGAGTTTATTTTCTGCGAAAGCGCTGATAAGTAAGGAGAGCTTGGACATATTACTACGTCAACATTTGATGCTAATTCAACATCTGCCATTCCTGAAACCATAGCGTCAACTAGGGCTGAGTCACCGTTCATTTTCCAATTTGCGGCTACAATTGCTTGTCTAGTCATTTTCTACCTCTTAGCCTAGGTTGTTATCTTAAGTCTTCAGTTATTATCGAAAAGGAGACTTTGCTAAAATGAAGCCGCGAGATAGTAACTAACCTACGCAAAAGATACAAGTATTTAACACATATCTTTTGCTAGTTGCGGCTTTTTTATACTTAGTGTCTATTAAAACACGTTGAATCAAATCACAATCATCGGCGAGGGTTATTTCAAGTAATGTTGAAAATAAAGCTCGCCCATTTTTTTGTTTATTTAATCAACAAGTTTCACTAGGTCGGCAATTTTATTCGCTAACGCTGTCACTTCTTCCATTTCAGGGCCTTCAACCATCACACGAATTAATGGCTCAGTACCTGATTTGCGCAATAATACGCGGCCACGACCGGTAAGTATTTCATTCACTTCATCAACCGCAGCTAATACAGCAGTATCTTGTAATGGATCATTTTGACCAGAGAAGCGCACGTTAACTAGCAGTTGCGGCAACATGGTGATGCCTTGACGTAATTCAAACAACGATTTTTTCTGCTTACATACCGCGGTTAATACATTAAGTGCTGCAATAATGCCGTCACCTGTAGAGGTGTGGTATAGGTTGATAATATGACCAGAGTTTTCTGCGCCTATTTGCCAACCTTTCTCTTTAAGCAATTCCATAACATAGCGATCGCCAACATTACTTCGGGCAAATTCTATGTCTAACTCTTGAAGCGCTAACTCTAGGCCCATGTTACTCATTAACGTACCAACAACACCACCCGCTAAACGACCAGACAATAAATCGTTACAAGCGATAATGTAAATGATTTCATCGCCATCGATAACATAACCAGTATGATCAACCATCATTAAACGGTCACCGTCACCGTCTAGTGCAACACCTAAATCAGCGTTGTGCTCTACAACTGCTTTGCTGATTGCGTCCATAGACGTAGCGCCACAACCGTCATTAATATTGGTACCGTTTGGCTTGGTGCCTATTTCAATAACATTTGCGCCTAATTCGCGAAATACATTGGGTGCAATGTGGTACGTAGCGCCATGAGCACAATCGACAACAATGTTTAAGCCTTTTAGTGAAATACTTGTTGGGAAGTTACTTTTACAAAACTCAATATAACGCCCTGCTGCATCGTTAACACGGCTTGCTTTGCCAAGTTTAGCCGATTCAACGCACCCCATTTCTTTATCTAATTCAGCTTCAATTGCTAGCTCTACTGCATCAGGTAATTTTTCACCTGATTGTGAGAAGAATTTAATACCGTTATCGTAAAATGGGTTATGTGAAGCACTGATTACAATACCGGCTTCAGCGCGGAATGTTTTTGTTAAATACGCAATACCTGGTGTTGGCATTGGCCCTAATAAACCTACGTCAATACCTGCTGCTGAAAAGCCAGCTTCAAGAGCAGACTCAAGCATGTAACCTGAAATTCGGGTATCTTTACCAATCAGTACTTTTTGCGTACCTTGGCCAGCAAGTACTTTACCTGCGGCATAACCTAGTTTCATAACAAAATCAGGTGTTATTGGGTATTGACCAACTAGGCCACGCACACCATCGGTGCCAAAATATTTACGATTAGACATAATTTTCCTCATGTATTTTTGTATAGCTTCATCTTGTAGCTATATTTTCGTTAGCACAGCTAACTATAATTTTTATACAGGCATTGCTTTTAGTGACTGCTGGCTATTAACTAGCTCTGGTACTTAGCCCTGATATTTAGCAGTAACAGCTAACACCTTTAGCGCATCGACTGTTTCTTTTACATCGTGCACTCGAATAATACTGGCATTATTTTGTGCCGCTATTATAGCGGTAGTTAGGCTACCTGCAAGGCGTTCATCAACATTACGCTGTAATAAGTTACCTATCATCGATTTTCTCGAGGTACCGCTTAACAAAGGTAAGCCCAGATCATCAAATTGATGCAACTGTGCAAGTAATTGATAGTTTTGCTCTACGGTTTTACCAAAACCAAAACCTGGGTCGATGATAATGCGCTCTCGCTTGATACCTGCTTGCTCACAAACCTTGATGCGTTCAATAAAGAACTGTTTGATGTCTTCAATGATATCTTCATATTGTGGGCTATCTTGCATGGTTCTGGGTAAGCCTTGCATATGCATTAAACATACTGGTACATCGCTACTGGCAAGTACGGCTAAACAACCTTCATTTTGTAATGCCCGCACATCATTGATAATGTCAGCGCCATTGGCTATGGCTTGAGACATAACTTCAGCCTTACTGGTATCGATAGAGACTTTGATATCAAATTTCGCTTTAATCGCTTTAAGCAGCGGAATAACACGTGATAATTCATCTTTTTCACTGACATCAACAGCGCCTGGGCGAGTTGATTCACCACCAATATCGATGATATCAGCACCATCGCTGATCATTTGCTCAACTTGCTTTAATGCATTGTCAAAAGAGGCGAACTTACCACCATCAGAGAATGAGTCAGGGGTTACATTTAAAATACCCATCACTTGTGTTTGCATAATGTTTAATCTTTTTTATTTAAATTATTACCGATTCACCAAAGAAAAAGCCTCGGTATTTATCATCTCTTGTGAGGAATAAATATCGAGGCTTTAAAAGTTTTTAACGGCGATTAACTCGCTGGCGTATCACCACTTGGCTTAGTAGTGTCTGGCGTTACTTCGCTAGGCTTTTCAGTGTCAGTTGCTTTTTCAGCTTTTGCATCAGTTGCTTCAGCGTCTTTTGCTGTGTCACCGTTATCACCATTTGAGCTTGAATTTGAGTTATCTTTATCTTCCCAACCTGCTGGTGGACGAACATCAACTCGAGCCATCAAATCATCAATTTGAAGTGCATCAATGGTTTCATACTTCATCAAACAATCTTTCATGGCATGTAAAACATCCATATTCTCTTTGATTAAGTTTTCAGCACGATCGTAGTTACGACTAATAACCGCTTTGATTTCTTCGTCAATGAGTTTGGCAGTTTCATCTGACATATGTAAAGATTTTGCCGAAGTGCGACCTAAAAATACTTCACCTTCTTCTTCAGCAAATAACATAGGTCCCATTTTGTCTGATAGACCCCATTGGGTTACCATTTTACGGGCAATATTAGTGGCACGTTCAATATCGTTTGATGCACCAGTTGATACTTTGTCGCTACCGTAAATAACATCTTCTGCAATACGTCCACCGTATAGTGATGAAATATTACTTTCTAAATGTTGTTTAGAGTGACTAAATCTATCTTGCTCTGGTAAATACATGGTGACACCAAGGGCACGGCCACGAGGAATAATACTTACCTTATAAACAGGATCATGATCTGGCACTAAACGACCAACAATAGCATGACCTGCTTCATGATAAGCTGTCATCTCTCGTTCTGAATCACTCATTATCATGGTCTTGCGTTCTGAGCCCATCATAATTTTATCTTTAGCGGCATCAAATTCTTTCATGCTAACTAATCGACGTGCAGTACGAGCAGCGCCAAGAGCAGCTTCATTCACTAAGTTAGCAAGATCAGCACCCGAGAAACCTGGCGTACCACGTGCAATAACTTCAGCGTTAACATCATCACCTAGCGGCACTTTACGCATGTGTACTTTAAGGATTTGTTCACGACCTTTAATATCAGGCAGACCAACAGTTACTTGACGGTCAAAACGACCAGGGCGAAGTAATGCAGGATCTAATACGTCTGGACGGTTAGTTGCAGCAATAACGATAACACCTTCGTTACCTTCAAAACCATCCATCTCAACTAACATTTGGTTAAGTGTTTGTTCACGTTCATCGTGTCCACCACCCATACCGGCACCACGTTGGCGACCTACCGCATCGATTTCATCGATAAAGATGATACATGGCGCAGATTTCTTCGCTTGTTCAAACATGTCACGTACACGAGATGCACCGACACCAACAAACATTTCAACAAAATCTGAACCTGAAATAGTAAAAAATGGTACTTTAGCTTCACCAGCAATCGCTTTAGCTAATAAGGTTTTACCTGTACCCGGTTGACCAACAAGTAAGATACCTGAAGGAATACGGCCACCAAGCTTTTGGAAACGTGTTGGCTCTTTTAAGTAATCAACAAGTTCAGCAACGTCTTCTTTGGCTTCATCACAACCTGCTACATCAGCAAAAGTCGTTTTGATTTGCTCTTCACTTAACTGACGGGCTTTTGATTTACCGAATGACATAGCGCCTTTTCCGCCGCCACCTTGCATTTGACGCATGAAGAAAATCCATACACCAATAAGCAGAATCATTGGGAACCAAGAAACAAAAATAGTAGTTAAAAAGCTCGTTTCTTCAGGTAATTTACCTTCAGCTCGCACGCCTTGCTTCACTAAGTCGTTAATTAAGTCACGATCATAACCACCAGGGATAACTGTTTTATATGCTTCGCCACTACGCTTTTCACCCGTGATTACGCCATTTCTATCAACACTGGCATCACGAATTTGTCCTTGACGAACATCCTGAATAAAGCGGGTGTAATCCATTTGCTGATCTTGTGAAGTATTCGGAGAAAAGCTCTGAAATACACTCATCAAAACAACTGCAATAACTAACCATAAAATAAGATTTTTTGCCATATCGCTCAACTTAATGACCTCTTGTGGTATTTGATATATTCAAAATAAAGAAAACTATACTAATCTATTGTGCCTAATTTACTACAATTCAAGGCTTGTCGCCATTTAACTTTAGCCGTGAGTAACAACTGGTTACATTAAACCACCTGTCAAATCGTTTAAAAGACCATTCTCGGTGCCGTAGTAAAAAGATTATGGCGGAAAATTCAAAAAACTCATAATGTTAATTATTACTATTAAGTCATTTTTCACAATACGAGATTTTAAAACGTTGTTATCCCTTGTAACCAGTAGCAACAAGATAAACTTCTCTTGAGCGCGCTCTAGACGATTCTGGCTTACGGGTTTTTACCGTTTTAAACACGGCACGTGTTGCTTTCATATACTCTTCAAAGCCTGCACCTTGAAAGACTTTAACCACAAAAGCACCATTCGGTTTTAATACTTCACTACACATATCTAATGCAAGTTCGACTAGATACATACTGCGAGCTGAGTCAGCACTTTCATTGCCGGTCATATTTGCCGCCATGTCTGACATGACTACGTCAATATTTTTACCATTAATACGTGTTAATAAAGCATCGAGAACTGCTTCTTCGCGAAAGTCGCCTTCAAGAAAGTCGACACCGGCAATGGCATCCATTGGTAATATGTCACAAGCAACAACCTGCCCTTTATCACCTACTGCTTTAACGGCATATTCTGACCAACCACCAGGGGCAGCACCAAGATCAACAACCTTCATGCCCGGTTTGATGAGTTTATCTTTTAAATTGATTTCTTCAATTTTAAAAACAGCGCGTGAACGCAAACCTAAGCGCTGCGCCTTTTTAACATACTCATCTTCAAAGTGTTCATCTAACCAACGTTGACTACTTGCTTTGTGTTTTTTATTTGCCATGTTTCTGCTTACTCAAAATATTTAAAATTCTGTTTTGTCTATTGTACCATCGCCATTAAATAAGTGTTCACAATCAACGAGATTATATTAACCGCCTCGATTAACGTTATTTTAACTGCAACAAAGTTGTAATCTGAAAGTTTAAGCGGCCAAATTTAATATTATTTTCTGATAGAAGCTAAATTTAGTGCGATTGGTATTAGTATTCATCACTAGATAAGGGTAAAATAGCGGCAATTCAAGGCAACAGATAACGAAATTTAGCAATGAGCTTAAACAAAAAACAAATTCAACACCTTAAGGGTGTTGCACACTCGCTTAAACCGGTAGTTTTATTAGGCAGCAATGGCTTAACTGAAGCGGTTGTAGCTGAGATTGATTACGCATTAAATCATCACGAGTTGATTAAAGTTAAAATTCCAACGGATGATCGTGAAACCAAAGGCCTAATCGTTGAAGCGATTTGCCGTGAAACGAATGCGATTAAAGTACAAGTAATCGGTAAAACCTTAGTGATTTACCGTGAAAGTGAAGAAAAGAAAATTAGAATTCCTAAAATTTAATTTTCAACCGGTTAATTTTCAATAATAACCGGTTATTTAATTAATGGTGAACTAGCACCATTAATTAGCATATCAAAAAGTATAGCGAAAAAGGCATAGCGAAATATTTCGCTATGCCTTTTTTTTACATTGTATTTTGATGGTTTTTCACTGAATCTACCGGCTAATTCATCATTCGAAAAAATTTTGGTAAATATAATATTTTGCATAATTATCTTACCGTTAAATGACATTAACTGTTGTAACTTAGCCCGCTTATCTTGCACAGCTAACGAGTGCATAAGTTAATTCGCTTGTATATTGCGTTAAATACAGTTAACACTGCACTAACAAGTATCTAAACTAGCTAAAACCTCAATATTCCCTAATACGGTCACTTCATTCTGCCCTTTATTAAATTTAAATGTAAAACATTAGCCCAATAGCTGTTAATACCTGTCTCTTATACACATCTCCGAGCCCACGAGACCGTACTAGATC
>CAJXPG010000158.1 GCA_913057925.1 uncultured Colwellia sp.
GCAATTACCGGCTCAGCAAACCAATCTTCAGACATGACGAACCCGTCAGCTTCACTTTTTAGTTGCGCCAATGCTTGGTTGAGTTCATTTTGCTCAATATCTATATCAAAAGAAAAATCAGCTTCAACTAAATTTTGCTGCAAAAAGTGTAAAGCAAGACCACGAGTAACGAGGCGATGAAAGGTAATTTTATCTTGTTGATACCTCAAGCGTTCACTTTGATAAAAAGCAATGATTAACTCTGTTAGTAGCTCTGGTGACTCAAGTTGTTGTGCATCAGAAAAGAACAACTCAATGGTATTTTCATCAATCAAACTAGCGACGACAGCGCTGTCATCACCTGTAACAAAAGTTGGGCTTACAATTAGTCTTTTATAGTCAGAAGTGCTATCTGCTGAAGCTGACTGACTAAAAGCAAAGTGTTGCTCATTAAACGGTGTTGCTAATTGAGTGATAATAAATTCTAGACTCGCCTTTTCAGAGATTGAAACTTCATTGTCACTTGGCCAATATGGCTGGATGGCTTTATTATCAAGTTCATCAAAGGAAAGTAAGCGATATTCTCGCTCGGCATGGGTGAGTGTTTGCGCCACTTCCTCCTGAATAATAACCACAGGATCAACGACCTTTTTAGCCGTTGATGATGTCGAACCACCACAACTTGCTAGCAAAAACAAACTAACGACAGCTAAAGGCAACCTTATTAAGTTATTAAGATTGCTTAGTTGACAATACCGCTCAATAAAACGCATAAATTTTCCTTAGATAAATTCATCTTAGGGGTAAAATTACGCGTTTAATATTGTTGAGGCAATATGTTAACCATCTTATTTTTAACGATAAAAAACTAAAAAGTTATATTCGACTAAAGTATTAGCGGCTGTAACTAACTTGCACAGGAATAGTTAATACCCGGCTGCCTTTATGCTTAAGCCAAAAATACACTAACACAAAACCCAACAATGCTAAGGTTATAGTAATGCTCGCACTAACGGGAGACGCCATAAAGTTACCAATTTGATAGCACAAGGTCGCGACCAAATAAGCAAAAACAAAGCTCCAAACGCCGGCAAAAGCAGCCCATCGCGTGCCTACTTCATTTTTTATTGCCCCCATAGCGGCAACACAAGGCGTGTAAAGTAAGATAAATAATAAATAACTAAAAGCACCTAGCTGACCAATAAAGGCAAGTTGCATGCGCTGATAGGTTGTTAACTCAACCTGCTGCTCTTGAGCTGCAAGCGCTAGGTCACTGACCTCACCAACACTAATACCTAACGGATCATCGGGGGCAATGCCGAGTAAATTTTCTTTAATGCTGGCAATTGCTTCATACCAACTATCAGTTAACGATGGCTCACTTGCTTCTGCACCACCTTGCGGGGAATATAAATTATTAAAGGTAGCAACCAACACTTCTTTGGCAAATATACCCGTGATAATCCCAACACCCGCTTGCCAGTTATCTTCTTTCACTCCCATCGGGGCAAGTAATGGCGTGACAATTTTAGCCCCTTGACTGAGCACAGAGCCTTCACTGTCTTGATGACCAAATCGACCATCCGTGCCAATTGAATTAAAGAAGTTAAGTAAACATACAACAATAACAATGGTTTTCCCTGCGCCAGTTACAAAGCCGCGAGTACGTGACCACACCCGTTGACTTAAATCTGCGAGCCTTGGCATTTCATAGCTGGGTAATTCCATTATATTCAATGAACTCGTGCCAGAAAGCACAGTTTTTTTCAGTAGAAATCCGGTAAAAATAGCTGCTGCAATACCAATTAAATACAACAAAAACACCAAGTTTTGCCCATTATCTGGAAAAAATGCCGCTGCAAATAAGGCATATACCGGTAGCCTTGCACCGCAGGACATAAAGGGTGACATCATTACCGTCGTGATACGTTCCCGTTCACTATCAAGTATTCTTGCAGACATAACAGCAGGTACGGTACAGCCAAAACCGACAATAAGCGGGACAAAGGCTTTTCCTGGCAAGCCTATTTTTTGCATCACACTATCAACCACAAAAGCGGCTCGCGCTAAATAGCCAGAGCTCTCAAGTAGAGATAAGCCAATAAACAAACAAGCAATAACCGGAATAAATGTCGCAACCGTTTGTAAGCCGCTACCAAAGCCTTCAACTATAGTTAACAGCCATTGTGGTAAATCTAACGGGGCGAGAATATGCAAGGGGTAGCTAACAAAAAGCGTACCACTGAGAATATCGAAAAAGTCGATAAACGCACTACCGACATTAATGGCAAACATGAAAAGCAAGTACATCACCGCTAAAAATACCGGCACACCTGTTAAAGGGTGTAAAACAATACTATCTATTTTTTCTGAAAAAGCTTTATTAGCACAGGCTTGTTTTGCCTGCTCAGCATTAATGGCATCAACATAACCAACACGACTTAGCATGTCTGCAATATAATCATATCGCGCTTGCATCGCGCTGACATTGGAAGCTTGTTGAGGTGTCGCACTTTCAACAATATTCTTATGCGTTGCTGATATTTCACTGCTTAATCGACTTAGTGCTTCTTTAACTTCTGTTGAGGTATCTTTTTGAGCGCTGATTGCCACAACCGGGCAACCTAATTCCGCTGATAATTGTGAAATATCTATTGTCAGGTGCTGTTGTCGATCCGATTTATTCAATACCAATATCATTGGTATACCTAACTCTAACAACTGATTAGTTAAATAAAGCTGTCGGCTTAACTGATTAATATCAACAACATTCACTAAAAAATCGACGCCAGCCTCTTTAATAAATGCTTGTGAAATCGTTAAGTCTTTACCTTGTTCTGCGTGGCGCTCTAACGAGCTAACGCCAGGCAGATCAGATAATAGCGCTTGCGCTTTACCTAACTGAAAACTTGTCTTCTTAGCGGCAACGGTTACTCCTGACCAGTTGCCAACCTTTTGTTTATTCGACTTTTTATTTGATGAATTATCAGATAATAAAAGGTTGAAAAGCGTACTTTTACCTGAGTTGGCAAAACCAACAAGAGCGAAATGTTTTAATTGATTCACGAAGGGCTTCTTTAGTCTTTTTATCATTTATTGATTAATAATCAACGCCAATTTGCTGTGCTACCGCGCGCTGAATACTAATTTTGGTATTATGTAACCGAATGGCAACAGGCCCATTAAAAGGTGCTTTATGCGCAAGCGATACATGTGCTCTTAAACTAAAGCCCTGCTCAACAAGTTGTGCTGCAATTGCTTGATCTTGCGGTAAAGCGCTAATCTTTGCCGGCTTGTTCAATGGTAGATCTATTAATGTCATCGTTTACTTCACTTAATCACAATGGCCTCTGATCAGAAACCTAAGAGTTAATGAGAATTACTATTATTTAGATAATAGCATTTACAATACCAATGCAACAGCAAAAGCTTCTCACTGACATTGATTTTGATCAAGTGAACCTATTTAAGCAGGCAAAGGTAAGTAACGTTAACTTTTCTATGCATTATTAAGGAACGTTTTTTGTACCAATGTTTGCTTCTGGTATTACGGTTTGTTAGTTTAATCAACAAATAAGGTTATTTAAAAGAGGGAGAACACAGCTAGTTTTTAGCTCACCCCTTACTAACTTGTATTTGCTAGTTGCTATTAATTTGGAAGGCATCGCGAATAAAACAAACATTCAAAAACAAACTACAATAGTTGTAAGTGCTTGCTCCTTATTTTTTAGATAGATGTCTGATTGAGAGCACAAAATACTTCAAAGATGGGGTCAGCCGTGGTAAATGTTTTATTAACTTTTAACTTGATAAAAGCACGTCCATTTTTTCAATTACTTTTATTGCTAAAGATATGCGCTTTGCTCTTACTGTTAAACTATAGTCCATTCAGTTACGCGTTAACGGTTCATCCCGATTGGCTGCAACAATCGCTAGATAAAGCAGATCAATTGAATGATAAAAATCCATCTTTAGCCCTAGATTTTACTCTAGAAATTTTAGCCAATCCCAAAGAAATATTAAACTCACAAGGTAAAGCGGCACTTTATTCTCGAATTGCCGAGTACAACTACTTTCTTGATCAACTAGAGCAAAGCCAAAAATATATAGATTTATTCTACACATTAGAAGCGGACTTAACCAGTAGTGATGGTATCTCTGTGCTACTCGTACATGCGGGGTTATTTGCAGTTCAAGGTAAATCAAAGCAAGCTATGGAGCTTTATTTACAAGCAAAAAACAATGCTGAAATAACCGAAAATAAGAAACTTTTAGCTGACAGTTACGGTGCTATTGCTAGCTCTTTTTCAGAAAACTATAACGATAGTGAAGCACTAAAATATTACCATAAGGCTTTTATAGTAATACAAGAATTAGGCGATGAATTAGAAATGGCTTATTTGAACATTCAAATGGCGCGTTCCTACTCCTATATTTATGATGACAAAAAAGCCATCGAGTTTGCCAATAAGGCAATAAGCTATTTTCATGCAAATCAGTATTATTATGACGAGCTATTAGCATACAACACGTTGGCTAGTGTATATATGCAAATGTCAGAATATGATAATGCTATTGCTAGCTACCAAAAAGTAGCAGAGGTATCCAAACTTGTTAAAAACGAAAATTTTATTGATATAGCATATATCGGGTTTGCTAAAGCATACTTCCAAAAAAAAGAAGTCAATAAAGCGCAGCATTATTACAGTTTATATTTAGCACATGCTCCTTCACCTTCCTCCCCCTTTTCCCAGCTGGATAGAATCCTATTTGCAGGTCAAATTGCCTTTGCCAATCAAGATATTACTTTGGCTGAAGAAAGCATCAAGGAAATGGAATTAGTGTTAAATAGCTTAGAAAATGATTCAAGCACTTCATGGCATATAGGGCTTCTCGATTTAAAAACTGATGTAGCGGTATTCGCTGAGGATTATAAAAAGGCTTACCTACTACAGGAAAAAGCTCGAAAGTTGGTCAGCACTTATCAAAATAGCGAACGTGAAAAAGTACGTTCAAAATTTAAAGTAATGTTCGATACCGACCAAGCCATTTTGCAAAATCAAGTCCTTGAGCGAGATAAGCAACTTGATAAAGCCGCACTGGAAAATGCAAACCAACAACAAAAGTTGCAACTTATTATTATTATAGCTGTTTCATTATTTGCACTGGGGTTGGGATTTTTTATAAACCGACAGCTTAAAAGCAGCAAAATGCTACATAAATTAGCAAACACCGATACCTTAACCGAATTAGCAAACCGTCGTTACACCTTTATCTATGCAGAGAATAAGTTAAGTCAAATAAAGAAAAATAGCGGCATATTATCACTTATTATTTTTGATATTGATCACTTTAAAAATATTAATGATACCTACGGACATGCTGGTGGAGATATCGCACTGAAAGATGTTTCAGAGCTTGCTAATGAATATGTTAGAAATAATGACGTACTTGGCAGAATTGGCGGAGAAGAGTTTTTAATTGTGCTGCCACACGCTTCTGCTGAGCAAGCAAATGAAGTCGCGGAACGGATTCGCCAAGCTATTGATTCGGCAAAGATTACCATTGATGGAAAACAGGTGCATATAACAGCCAGTTTTGGCATCGCACAGTTAAACAATGAGCACAGCACTTTTAATCAAATATTTCACCAAGCAGATATTGCCTTATATCAAGCTAAAAATAGCGGCAGAAATTGCATAAAATTAGCTGACTGAGCTCATACTACTTAATATTTAATGTTTAATGTTTAATGTTTAATGAGATCACTATAATCAGTCTCTGTTGTTAACTGTTTTTTAGCACCATACGCTAAACGATGAGTTCCATGGCAACGCGCACACGCCAAAACCGCTAAAGTACCTAAATCTCTGCCTTGCTGTTTCGCTGTGCCTGACGTCAACGATTGTTGTAAACTCGCCAAGGTTTGCTTCATCGGTTGACTTGGATATTCCTTACTATCTTTTTTGTGACAATCGACACAAGTCTCACCTAGCACCGCCATGCCCTGAGCCAAATCTTGCAAAGAGGATAATGCTAGCGGTTTATTGCCGTCCTGTGCTGATATTTTTATCTGATTGACTTGCTTGGTGAGTGTATCCATATGCTCAATAAAGCTTAACTGCTCCGTTAGTTGAATGTTGGAAAAATCAGGGGCACGATAGGTTAACGCGGTAATGGCTTGATAATCATCATGACAGCTATCACAACTTTGCTGTAAAGCTTTATGCTGAAGTAACACCGCTTGATAATTTTTTTCTTCACTTGCAGCTTTGAGAGCTGTCATGCTTTCTATCGCTAATTTTTTCTGCCAGCTTGGTGCCATTTCAGCAATCTTTAAATAGTGTGTGTTCAGTTGCTCTGTCCACTGCTGCATATGTTCAGCGTCTTCACTTAAAGCATAAAACTCAACTGCCTGCATTTCGCGACGTAACTTGAACATGTTATGCAGCCAAACTTGTCTTTTATTCTCTGGCTTATACCATTTTGCCAGAGACTTTGGTGGTGTTTTAACAATATTAACCTTGTCTTCATGATGATAAACAATAGCTGAGATAATGCCTGAAACAATCAATAAAATAGCAAGTTGTAAAACAATAAAATAACGCCAGCGCATAAAATAAAACCCTAGTTAACCTGAGCTCAGGTTAGTTAATTAAACTTATATCGCTCAAGTATATTGAAAATGACTAACTCGGTTATTGATTTGGCATAAAAAAAGAGCCTTACGGCTCTTTTTAGTTTAACTGTGTATTATATTTGAGCTAGAAGGCGAAACGTACACCAATAGCACCATCAACACTTAAATCAAAGTCACTATCAAAGTTGGCAACAGGTTGTACTTGACCGTATAAATCCCAGTTTTTCGCAAAAACCCAAGATACGCCTACCGGAGCACGAACACCAAAACCGTGGTTCCAGCCAGCCCAACCGCCACCAGAAACATACCAAGACAATGGTGTTTTATTATCAAATTTACCGGTTAAAATGGTGTAATCTACCGCAAAACCGCTATCACCCAGCACAATGTTATAACGATCAATTTGCCCTACAATACTTAAATCCATATCTGCAGCAACACCCACTTTAAAGTCTGCTTGCGCCAAGCTAGATAACATTAAAGAAAGCATTAAAGAAAGCATTAAAATGCTCGCAACTAAAATTTTTTTCATGTTTATTCCTTAATCAATTCAATTACATTAAATAAAAATTGCCGCTATTCTAGTTCTTTCTAATAGCAAAGCAACAGAAACGGGCAAATAATGGCGACTTTCATGTACTTTTGTATAAAAACTACAGAACGTCACTAAAGTGTTACAGCTACTTGTTAAGGGCGCAATCAGCCTTTACTATGGTGCGCAGATTTTAACTACTATCGACTAAACAAACATCATTATGCTCAAATTATTAAGCAAAAAAGTAATAACCCAATTAAACACTAGCCTAGCTGTACTCGCTTGTACCTTACCGCTAAGCCAAGTAGTTAACGCCACCATTGTTGAGTTTCAAACCTCACAGGGCAACTTTCAGGTTAACTTATTTGATCAAAGCACACCAAAGACAGTAGACAACTTTTTAGCGTATGTCGATTCAGCCCATTACACTAACTCTGTCGTTCACCGTGTATCTCCTGGGTTTGTTGTGCAAGCAGGCGGTTATGCTTTTGAGGGAGCTTGGCCATTAACAGCCCTTGAAGCAAACACGCCAGTGATCAATGAAGCGATTTATTCAAATGTTAGAGGCACCATTGCCATGGCTAAAAAAGGTGGTGATATAAATAGCGCTACCAACCAATGGTTTTTTAATTTATCAGATAACAGTGACAATTTAGACAGACAAAATGGTGGTTTTACAGCCTTTGGTCAGGTGATCGGTGATGGTATGGTGGTGGTTGATAAAATAGCGCAACTTAACTTATGTAACGCAGGTGCCTTAGAAGGTATCCCAATGGTGATGGATGAGGCACAACAGTGTGCTGATTTAAATGCTCCAGGTATTGAGAATTTTGTTGTTATTGAGCAGGTCTTAGTGATTGATAGCTCAGAAGTTACCGATGCGGACTTATTTCCACTAGAGACTAAATTTCCAGATAGTGACGGTGATGGTGTAAAAGATATTGATGATGCTTTCCCAAGTGATCCTAATAAAAGTCAACCTGACCCTATTGAAACAGATAGCGGTGGCTCAATAACTTGGTTTGCTTTAATTGCATTGGCTTTAGCATCAACAAGAAGACGCCTATTCAATAAATAGATCCAGAATATCGAGCGAAGCATAGACATTAAAAAAAGCAGCGAATCGTTAATAGATAAGCTGCTTTTTAAATTTTTAAGCTATGAGAAGAGAGGCGCTCTTCACTATGATGGAATATTACCTTCGATAGTCAGCTCATCTCTTGGGTTATTACCCTCGAGTGAATTCTGGGTAAGCTTCCATACCACAATCCGAGATATCAACGCCTTCATATTCTTCTTCAGCGCTAACACGAATACCAATAATCTTCTTCAGCGCAAACCAAACTACAAAGCTAGTAGTGAACACCCATACAAAGATAGTTGCTGCGCCAATAAGCTGACCACTATAGCTAGCTGCAGAGTTAGTGATTGGCACAATAAGTAAACCAAATAAACCTACAACACCGTGTACCGAGATAGCACCAACTGGATCATCAATTTTAACTTTATCTAATGCTAAAATAGAAAGTACAACGATTACGCCAGCAATTGCACCAAAAACAGTTGCTTGTAATGGTGATGGTGTTGATGGCTCAGCTGTAATTGCTACAAGGCCAGCTAATGCACCGTTTAATGTCATGGTTAAATCAGCTTTCTTAAATAAGAATTTTGCAAAAACAAGTGCTGAAATTGCACCGGCAGCAGCTGCTGCGTTAGTATTTAAAAACACCATAGCAACAGAGTTTGCGCTATTAATGTCAGCCAGCTTTAATACTGAACCACCATTAAAACCAAACCAGCCCATCCATAAAATGAAAGTACCTAACGTCGCCATTGGTAAGTTAGCACCTGGAATCGCATTAACTTTACCGTCTTTTCCATATTTACCTTTACGTGCACCTAGCAATAAAACACCTGCTAACGCTGCTGAAGCACCAGCCATATGTACGATACCTGAACCAGCAAAATCAGAAAAACCAAGGTCGCCTAAAGTATATAAACCAAATACAGCTTCACCATTCCAGGTCCAGCTACCTTCCATTGGGTAGATGAAACCAGTTAACACAACAGTAAAGGCTAAGAATGCCCATAACTTCATACGCTCAGCAACAGCACCTGATACGATTGACATTGCTGTAGCAACAAATACCACTTGGAAGAAGAAATCTGAGGCGTTTGAGTATACTGCTCCACCATCAAATCCGGCTTCAGCAGACTCTGCTAATACTGCACCAACAAGCGCTTCTGCATCGGCTGCACCATCAAGGGCTATACCGTCTAAGAAAATTCCGCCGCCGTACATGATGTCATAACCAACCACAAGGTACATGATACAAGCGATGGCATAAAGTGCGACGTTTTTAGTTAAAATTTCGGTGGTGTTCTTTGCTCGAACTAAGCCAGCTTCTAACATTGAGAAACCTGCTGCCATCCACATAACCAGCGCGCCACAAATTAGAAAATAAAAAGTGTCTAAAGCGTATTGTAATTGAAAAATATTCTGTTCCATGTGACCTCCTTAAAGTGCTTCTGAGTCAAGTTCACCCGTACGAATACGAATAGCTTGCTCAAGGTTATAAACAAAGATTTTACCGTCGCCAATTTTACCTGTGTAGGCAGCGGTGGTAATTGCTTCAACTAATCGCTGAACGATCTCATCATTTACTGCAATTTCTAATTTCACTTTAGGTAAAAAGTCTACTTGGTATTCTGCGCCACGATAGAGCTCAGTGTGCCCTTTTTGTCGTCCAAAGCCTTTTACTTCACTTACAGTAATACCTTCAACACCTACTTCAGAAATTGCCTCTCTGACATCATCCAATTTGAATGGTTTTATTATTGCGCTTATCAGTTTCATTTTAACCTCGAGTTATCATTTTATTTATTTTGTCTAACAACCTGATAATACAATTGACATGCCAACAGAAAATAACCACTAATATCCTGTCTCTTATACACATCTGACGCTGCCGACGATCTACTCTGTGTAG